>JALSMT010000056.1 GCA_026987375.1 Thermaceae bacterium
CAGAACATAGCCTCAGCAGCACGAGACCGGAACCTTGGGGGTATCTTACGGGGATCCCTGATCAGCTTGCGCTTGGAGTAGCGCATGTTTGCCTTAGCCATCGTTGCTATTTTACCGCTTAGCCTCGCATTTTGCTGATCGGCTTGTCTTGCAGCGGCTTTAGCGCGGCGAAGGTTTCGATGCCGATGTAGAGGGCGTCGGAAGAGAGGCGGCCCCAGCGCCCCCAAGCGGACTCGAAGTCCTCGTGAAAGAGCACCGCGGGGTCGCCGCCGATGTCCGCGTCGGCCATTCGCCCGGGAGCGGAACCGCTCTTGGTGTACTGGAAAATGTTGTCGTTTACCTTCTTCAGGTAGTCAAAGGCTTTTTCCTCTCCGCGTAAAACCACCTGCGAATAAAGGAAAGCGTAAGCGGTCCCGGAAGTGCGCGGGTCGGCTACGGCGATGCCATTCTTCAGCTTGGGATTCAAGGGGTCATCCCAAGACGTGGGGGCCTTGATCCCGATCTGGTCTAACAATTCCTTGTTCGAACAGAAGCCGAGCGCGCCTACGTAAATGCCGGTCCAAATGCCTTTCTCGTCCTTGAGATCGGCGGGGATTTCTGCCGCGCGCGGTGGGGCATAAGGCTCGATCAAACCTTTAGCGTAGGCCGCCATCTGGCCTTCGTTGGGGCCGCCCCACCAAACGTCGAACGAGGGGTGTCCCGCTTCGGCGCGCAGCCGCGCCAGCGACTCGCCCGAGGACATTCTTACGTAACTGGTCTTTATACCGTACTTCTTCTAGAAAGCTGCCACCATCGCCTGGGCCCAGTCTTCCTGTGGACTAGCGAGGACTACTAACTCCCCCTCTGTCTTGGCAGGGTTACCCGCAAAGGCGACCGCCATCAGCACTGCTATACAATTGCTGCTAACACAATAACAACTCGCCGCATATTCTCCTCCTTTTCTACAAAAGCCTGCTCGAGCGGGCCTCTGAACTGATGTTCTAAAGCGGTATACCCCCTGAGCGGCTGGCCGTCTCGCAGCGACTGGTCAGGCTTACACCCACCACCTAACCATCGTGCCGACATCCGCTGAATCCTGCCAGGGCAGCCCCCGGAGAGGCGGCTTCGCTGACGCGTTGCTCTTATTCGGGGCGCTGGCTCTTATGCCGTCTTCCAACCCCAGCAGACTGCGATAGGGTGAACATATGCGCGAGCTGCTTCCTGTTCTCCTGAAGAGTTGGAGCCTTATCTTCCAAGTTGCACCGGCCCAGGCCGTAGCCTTGGTGGGATTCGTGTTTTTGGCCGGTATCGCTCCTACGCTCGCGATATGGTTCACAGCCCAAGCGATCGATCGCCTGACGCTCGCCTCGCCTGGTAGCGCAGTGCCATATGCTCTTGCGTGGGTTGGCGCCATGGCTCTCAAGGCCATACTGGATCCTTGGTCCACCGTTTTGCAAACCTCGTTAAGCCAACAACTTGCTCGGCGCTTTCAGATCTCGACTATCGAGAAGGCGACCTCCCTCCCGGGCCTTTATGCCTTCGAGGACCCCAAGTTTCATGACCGGCTCGCAACCCTGACCGAGGGGGCCAGCTACCGGCCGTCGCAGCTTCTGCTCTTCAGCGTTTACGGGCTTGAGCTCTTTTTCAACGTCGTCTCCTCGCTCTTTTTGTTGGGAAGGGTGCTTTGGTGGGCTCCGGTTCTGCTGCTTTTGGCCGGAATTCCCCGGGCCTTCGCCATCTTCCGACTTGAGGATACGGTCTGGGAAGCCACCACCGGTTCTGCGCCCCACCTCCGGCGTCAGCGCTACTACCTTCGGGTTGCCACCGAGAATGAGACCGCGCCCGAGGTGCGCGTTTTCGAGGTTGGCCCCTTGTTGATAAGAAAGTACCTTAGGGCTTTCAACCAGGGGGCGCGAAAGGTGCTTGAGGCCCAGAAACGGCTCGCCGCCTACACCAGCGGCTTTACCCTTCTCGATGTGAGCGCGGCGGGTTTGGTCTTCATTGTCGCCGCGGGTTGGGCGTCAATGGGCTCCGTCACCCCCGGTGACCTGGCCGTGGTGGCCCAGGTGCTCCTCGGCTTGCAGACGAACCTGTTCAACCTCAGCTACAATGCCGGGTTAGTTTACGAAAACCTCCACTACATGAGGGATTACTTCCGCTTCCTCGAGTACCAAGATCCTCTTACCGGGGCCTCGGGGAGCCCCACCCTCTCGGAGATCCGCTTTGAAAACGCCTCCTTCACCTATCCCGGGGGCGGAGAGGCTTTGAAAGGAGTGAGCTTTACCTTGAGGCCCGGCGAAAAGCTTGCGATCGTCGGTGAGAATGGGGCCGGGAAGACCACGTTGGTCAAACTCCTCCTCCGCTTTTACGACCCCACCGAAGGCCGGATCTTAGTTAGCGGACGCGACCTAAGAGACCTTGACCCCAAGGCGTGGCGCAGGAAGATCGCCGCGCTCTTTCAGAATTTCGGTCGATACTGGTTCAACCTTGCAGAGAACGTGGCCTTTGCCGATGCCGGAAGGTCGGAGGTACGGGATAGGGTGGCGAAAAGCCTTAGAGAGGCCGGGGCTGAAGGGCTGCTTGAAAAGGTGGGTGGATGGGACCGGGAGTTGGGCAAGCCCCTGGGCGGCGCCGAACTCTCCGGCGGCGAGTGGCAGCGGGTGGCCCTGGCCCGAGCGCTCTTCAAGGACGCAGAGCTCTTGATCCTGGATGAGCCTACCGCCTCTCTTGATCCCTTGATGGAATACGAGCTCTACAGGCGTTTTGCTGAAATGGCCCAGGGCAAGACGGTGCTCTTTATCACCCATCGGCTGGGGAGTGTGCGCGTGGCTGACCGCATTCTGGTTCTCGATCGGGGGCGGATTGTCGAAGAGGGAAGCCACGAGGAGCTTTTGAGGAGAGGCGGGCTCTACGCCCGGCTCTGGCGGGTCCAAGCTGAGCAATACGACCAAGCAGATGAGGCTTCCAGGGAATGAGAGTATTCCGAACCAGACAATCTACTAAAACACTTGTGCTACTAATAGCTCTAAGATGCTTGGCATTTGGCCGCTCCACCGGCAAATAGGGTGCAAGTGAAGGGGAAAGCGCTTGTCTCTTGCGAAACGTCTAGCCAGCTCCCCTAAGAAGGCGAGGATGATGGGATTTTCCCAACGCCTAAGTTTAATCGTGTGATGAGTTTGAAGACGTGATCTGAATTTTGTGGAGACGTGCGGTCCCCATATTTTGGAAAAGATTCCGGACCCGCCAGACCTGGCATGCCTCTCGTCGTGTTCTTCTGGGGAGCATCTAAGATTACCTGAATGTGGTCTATGCCGAGTTGGAGTAGAGCAGTCACAGGCTCGAGGGATTAGCCCATAGACATTCAGTGGCATGGCAGGAAATTTCTAAAAGCCGTGTTCTGCGCTAAGGTTTAGAAATACAGTAAAGAGTCCTTGAGCCACATCCGTCGCCCCCAAACCAGCTAACTACTGGCTGCCTTAGCTCGGGAGTTCGCCTCCAGGCTAACCGCTTTATGCCCTGCTCTAGGCATCTTCCATCACCTCCGCCGCGCCGCCTGCGTTCCCAGCCGCCTTCGGGGCCGCCCTCGCCCCGGACCCTGAATCCAGGCAAAGCGCCCCCCTTGCTCTCCGCGCCTCGCTCAGCGGCAGCGGCGTAGCGCCCGCCAGACCGGCGAGCAGCGCTCAGACGCGCGGCACCATCTCGGCGGTGTGGCGCAGCCTGGGGTTCAGCTTTTCCTCCTGCACCCCGGTGGACTCGGCGAAGAAGAGCTAGCGGCCGGCCACCGCGAAGCGCGGCAGCACCGCCACGAACAAGACGATGATGCCGACCCCGCCGAACCACTGGGAGAGCCCGCGCCAGATGAATAGGTGCGGTTGAAGGGGCCGAAGTCGGACAAGCTGACCGCCCGCTGGCGGCGAATCCGCTCGTCGACTTGAAGTAACTGTAGGGCGGCGTTGCGTGCTTGCTCGAGCAGAAAGACGGCGCCTCTAGTGGGCTAGATCGCGGCGGCGCTAAGCGCCCTCTAGGCGGGTTCGGGCTTGGCTTTGGAGACATCGCTCCTATACTGACTGTGGGATGACGCCGGACGCAGAACGATTGTACTTGGTATTCGACCAAGGCGGGCACGCCAGCCGCGCCTTCGTTTTTGACGAGCGCGGAGAGGTAGTGGCCAGCGGAATGCGCGAGATAGCTCCCCGCAGACCGCGGCCTGGATTCGTCGAGTACGACCCCGATGAGATGCTGCAGTCGCTGCAAGAGGCGCTGCAAGAGGCGCTGCGGCGTTTGGGTGACGGGCGAAAACGTCTTGTAGCCGCGGCAATGGCCACGCAACGCTCCAACGTGGCTTGCTGGAACGCCGACGGCGCTCCTCTCGGCCCCTTGATTAGCTGGCAGGACCGCCGCGCCGCCGAGCGCGTAGATGAGCTGGCGCGTAAGAGTCGCTTCATTCACGAGCGCAGCGGCTTGTTCCTTACCGCCCACTACGGCGCCAGCAAGCTGCGCTGGTGCTTGGACAACGTTGCGGCGGTGGCGCAGGCGTACGAGCGCGGTCGGCTTGGCTTTGGTCCCATGGCCGCCTGGCTGGCGGCGCGCTTGACCAACGGCGCCGCCGCGGCGGACGTGGTAAACGCCAGCCGCACGCAACTCATGAACCTGGATACGCTCGACTGGGACGATGATTTGCTGGCGATATTCAACGTGCCCAGAAAGCCGTTGCCGCCCTGCGTACCTAATATTTGGCGCTACGGCGGTCTGCTGCAGGCGCAGGGGCTCGAGCTGAAACTGGTAAGCGGGGACCAGTCCGTAGCCCTCTTCGCCCACGGTGAGCTAGACGAACAGACGGCGTATATCAACACCGGCACGGGGGCGTTCGTTTCCCGCCCCAGCGGGCGGCGGCGGATTTACGCCGAGAGGCTGCTGACCAGCGTGGTCCACAGCGACGGCCGCCACAGCGAGTACGTTTTGGAAGGCACGGTCAACGGCGCGGGGGCGGCGCTCGAGTGGTTCCGGCGCGAGTACGGCGTTGCCGACTTGTACCAGCGGCTGGATGGCTGGCTGCAAGACGCCGCTTCCCCCGCGCCGCTGTTCCTCAACGGCGTTTCGGGCCTGGGGGCCCCTTTTTGGGTCCCTAACTTCAAAAGCCGCTTCGTCGGCGAGGGTGATACCGGGCAGCTGGCGGCGGCGTTGGTGGAGAGCATCGTCTTTTTGCTCTACGTCAATCTTCTGGAAATGGCCAAGTATCTAAAACAACCGCGCCGCCTGCGGGTAAGCGGCGGGCTGGCCCGCCTGGACGGGTTTTGTCAGCGTTTGGCGGATCTCAGCGGCCTGCCCGTGTATCGCCCGCGCGAGCTCGAGGCGACGGCGCGCGGCGCCGCCTTCTTGCTGGCCGGCAGACCGCGCGACTGGCCGGAGCTAGCCGCCCCCGAGGTCTTCGCGGCCAAAGATAACGCTGCACTGCGAGACCGCTTTGACCGCTGGCGGCGGGAGATGAGGCGGAGCGCCGGTTACTAGGCGCTATATCGAGGCGCAGCATGGAAAATCTGCTAATAATATCTCTGCTATCATTTTTGCTAAGTTTCGTTTTCGCGCTCGGCGGTGTGGGCTCGGCCATAGCCTTGGTGCCGCTGCTCAACTGGCTGGGTATTCCCTTGAATCAGGCGAAAGCGACCGGTCTCTTCATAAACACCATCAGCATGAGCGGCGCCAGCGTCGCCAACGTCCGCGCCGGCAGGCTGGACCTGCGCCTGGGAGCGCCGGTCATCGTCGCCTCTATCCTACTGGCGCCTTTGGGCGCGTACCTTTCCACGCTGATCTCGACAAAGCTGATAATGCTGGTTTTTACGCTGTTCTTGGTCTCCGCCGGCCTGATAATGCTATTCTTCCGTGGAACCCAACAAGCTGAGCCGGAACCCGCTGGGGCCGCTCTTCTGCTGGTCGCGATCGGTTCGCTGGCCGGTTTCTTGTCGGGTTTGCTGGGGGTGGGCGGCGGCGCGGTTATATCGCCCTTGATGGTGCTGATGGGCTATCCGCCCAAAAAAGTGACCACGATAACCGCATTTACCGTACCCTTTTCCTCGCTGGCGGGTTTTCTGGCTTACTGGGCGATGGGCCGCGTCGAAGCGGCGCTGCTGCTATGCGGCGGGCTGGCGGCCTACGCCGGAGGGTATTTGGGAACGCATTTCATGCAGAGCCGTCTGCGCCCCGCCGCCGTTAAGCGCTTTTTGGCCCTGCTCATTTTGCTGATAGCGGTCAGAGTGGCCATTAGGATATGAACCGCGACGAGACTCGCTGACCGGTCGTCGGCTGCCCTATGACGTCGCCTAGCTATGGCGACGAGTTGGAAGGTCGGTCCGGCCCGACGCCTCCTGATCGGGGTTTAATCGTGCGTCAGTTCTCCTGTCAAATCGTAATCGCTGGCCGCGGTAACCCGCACCGGCACGATCTCGCCGACCCGCACGGTGCCGTCGCTGGTCACCCGCACCGCGCCGTCTATACCGGGGCTGTCGGCGTAGCTGCGCCCCACGAAGACGCCGGGCTCGTCCGCGGGCTCGTCGAGGATCACGTCCAGGACGCGGCCCACCTTGGCCCGGTTCTTCTCCAGGGAGAGGCGGCGGGCGAGCTCCATGACCCGCGCCTGGCGCTCGTGCTTCACCTCTTCGGGCACCGCGCCCGGCAGCTCGTTCGCCGCCGCCCCGGCCACGGGCGAGTAGGTGAAGACGCCCACGCGCTCGAGCCGCGCCTCTTCCAGGAACTCCAGCAGGAGCTCGAAGTCCTCTTCGGTCTCGCCGGGGAAGCCGACGATGAAGCTCGAGCGGATCGCGAGCTCGGGCACGACCGCGCGCCATTCTTGAACAGTCTTCAGGTGGCTCTCGGCGCCCCCGGGCCGCCGCATGGCCCGCAGCACCCGGGGGCTGGCGTGCTGCAGCGGCACGTCCAGGTAGGGCAGCAGCCGCCCCTCGGCCATCAGCGGCAGCAGCTCGCGCACGTGGGGGTAGGGGTAGACGTAGTGGAGCCGCACCCAGGGCACCAGGCCGGCGAGTTCGCGCACCAGGTCGGTCAGGTGGGCGCGGACGCGCCGGTCGCCCCATACGCTTTCGCGGTGGCCCAGGTCGGCGCCGTAGGCGCTGGTGTCCTGGGCGATGACCAGCAGCTCGCGGGCGCCGCCCGCGGCCAGGCGCGCGGCCTCGGCCAGCACGTCGGCGGCGTCGCGGCTCACCAGACCGCCGCGCAGCTGGGGGATGATGCAGAAGCTGCACTTGTGGTCGCAGCCCTCGGCGATCTTCAGGTAGGCGTAGTGGCGCGGGGTCAGCTTGACCTGCGGCGGCACCAGGTCCAGGAAGGGGTCGCGCGCGGGCGGGGCCACCTGCGCCACCGCCGCCAGCACCCGTTCCGTCTCGGCGGGGCCGCTGACGTCGATCACCTGCGGGTACCGTTCGCGGATCACCTCGGGGCGCGCCCCCAGGCAGCCGGTGACCACGACCTTGCCGCTCGCCCCCAGCGCCTCGCCGATGGCCTCCAGGCTCTCCTCGATAGCCGGGTTGATGAAGCCGCAGGTATTGACGACCACCACGTCGGCCTCGTCGTAGCTGGCGGCGAAGCCGTAACCCGCGGCCCTCAGGCGCGAGAGGATCTGCTCCGAGTCCACCAGCGCCTTGGGGCAGCCCAGGCTGACGAAGCCTACTTTTGCCGACACGTTGTCTCCATTAGGGTTTTTTGGGCAGCTCGAATTTGCGCTTGACCACCAAACCCTCCCCTCCGAGGGCGCCAACGTCTTTCCCGTTTTCGATGACGTGAACTCCGGCGGCGTTGCCGGTGTGCACCAGTACCGGTAGGGGGTAGCTCAACTCGCTGCCGATTTTGGGAATGCCTTCGTAGAGTTTTTTGCCGTCGGGGGCGCTGACGCGCACCCAGGCCTTTTCGGTGAAACGCAAGGTCAATGTCGCCGGCTTGGGGGCGGGTTTTTCTTCTTTCTCGGGCAATGGCGTAAGCTTGATTCGCAAAGACTTGTCGGCGCCGGGCGCCAGGGTTATTTTTCCTTGGTATGGCTGGTAACCGTCGGCCTCGACCCGCAGGGTGCGCTCTCCCGGGGCGAAGCTGCCTCTTACCGGCGCTTTGCCCAGCCTGAAGCCGTCGAGCCAGACGACCGCCCCCGCCGGTTCGCTCTTTACCGTTAGGGTAGCCTCGGGCGGTGGCGGAGCCGGCGGCTTGGGAGTGGTCACCTCTACCCGCTCTACCGCGGCGGCCTGTCTGCCGACGTACCACCACCCGCCCAGGCCCAGTAACAACAGCAACGGCAGCAGCCACCACAAAAAACCCAGACGCCGCCGCGGCGGAGGGCTAATGACGTCGCCGGGGGTGAAAGTGGGGCGAGAGGGGTAGAGGGCCAGCAGCGGTTCGGGGTCCAGGCCCAGCGCCGCGGCGTAACGCCGCAGGAAGCCCTTGGCCAGAACAGGCTCGGGCAGATCGTCGAAGCGACAGTCTTCCAGGGCCTCCAGGTAGGCGGTTTTGACGCCCAGCTGACGCGCCCACTCGCGGACGCCGCGTCCGGACTCCTCCCGGGCGACGCGCAGCATTCCCCCTATCTCACACATACTCTTCCATCTTACCGCCCCACCTTCACGCCGCCGTCAGGTGGCGCGCCAGCCGCGCCGCCAGCCTGGCGTTTTCTTCCAGCAGACGCAGGTTTACCTCGTCGCTGAGGCCTCCCGAGAGCTCGCTCAGGCGCCGCAACAGGTAGGGAGTCAGCTCTTTGCCGCCCACACCGGCCTCCTGCGCTTCTTTATTGGCCTGGTTTACCCAGGTCATTACCTCGTCAAAGGGTATCCCCTTGCTGACGGGGTTGAAGAGCATCGTGCTCGAGCTCAGGCCCAGTTCGCGGGCGGCGCGCCAGGCGGCCGCCACGTCCGCTTCGCTCCAAGCCGTAGCGGGGAGCTCGTAAGGAGAGTCGGGCGAGTGGAACGCCGGCAAGAACCTCGTTTTAAAACCCAAGACGCCGACGCCGTAGCTCTCCAGGCGCTCGAGCGTGGCCCCCAGGTCGAGGATGCTCTTGGGGCCCGAAGAGACGACCACGATGGGCGTGCGCGAAAGGGCCGTCAGGTCGCCGGACTCGTCGAAGGGCAGCGGATGCACCCCGCCTATTCCACCGGTAGCGAAGACGCGAATACCGGCCCGCGCCGCCAGGTGCGAGGTGGCGGCTACGGTAGTGCCCCCCCACTTTTTCTGCGCCACTATGCTGGGCATGTTCCAGAGACTGGCCTTTTCTACGTCGCCGCGCTGGGATAGTCTCTCTAGCTCTTCGTCGCCGAGGCCAACTTTTACCTCGCCGGCTATTATCGCTATCGTGGCGGGAACGGCGCCCTCGTCGCGCACCGCCTCTTGCAGGCCGAGAGCCGTTTGCAGGTTTAACGGCGCAGGCAGGCCGTGCGTTATGACGGTAGACTCCAGGGCCACCACGGGCTTCTTTTCGTTTAGAGACTGCTGGATTAGCGGAGAGATTTGCACCAGCTCAGTCTAACAGCGGGCCCCGCGGCTCGCGCGGGTAAGATGGCGGTATGTCGGTTCCTGTGATAGCGGTATTCGGATCCTCGCGCACCCGTCCGGGATCCGCGGCCTGGGAGCAGGCCTTCTCTTGGGGCGAGGCAATTGCCCGCGGCGGTTTCGCCGTCGCCAGCGGCGGTTACGGCGGCAGCATGGAGGCCCTCAGCAAGGGCGCTGAGGCCGCAGGCGGCCTGGTGATTGGCGTTACCGCGCCCGACCTCTTCAAGTCGCGCAGCGGCGCCAACGCCCACGTAGACGTAGAGTTTCCCGCCCCCACGCTCACCGGACGCATCGAGCGCATGCTCGAGATGAGCCGCGCGGCGCTGGCCCTGCCTGGCGGTCTGGGCACGCTGGCGGAAATATTAGTTGCCTGGAACGTTGCTTATATTCAGCGTTTGCAAAACCTGCCGGTTCTTCCCTTGGCGGTAGACTACCGCTGGCTGGGAATGTTCAGGCCGCACCTGGAGGTATCGCAAAGAGAGATAGATTTACTAAGAGCCATCAGCTCGCTCGATGATCTGCGAGACTTCCTCGAAAGCCTGACTTGACGGCGGAGCGGCCTTGCCGTGAGGGATGCTTGAGCCCGCGCTTAGGGCTATTCCTCCAGGCTCCAAACCTCCCGCGGCGGCGGCCCGTTTTTCCAGGCTTCCAGCAGGGCGGCGAGAGCCCTGCCGCGGTGCGAGTGGCGGGATTTTTCCTCTGGGCTCATTTCCGCGAAAGTTTTTTTCAGCTGCGGCAGGTAAAAAAGCGGATCGTAGCCGAAGCCGCCGCCGCCGCGGGGAGCTTCTAAAATAACCCCCTCAACCTCGCCGCGGTAGCTCTCGACGTGCCCGTCTGGGTAGGCCAGCGTCAAGACCGCTACGAAACGGGCGCTGCGCTCAGCGGGCGGCACGTTGCGCAGGCGCTCCAGCAAATAGACGTTGCGGTCGCGGTCGCTGCTGCGGCCGCCGTAGCGCGCGGAGTAGACTCCCGGCTCCCCCCCCAGGGCGTCTACCATCAGCCCGGAATCGTCGGCCAGCGCCGGCAGTCCAGTTTTTTGGGAGGTAAAAGCCGCCTTCATTAGAGCGTTGTCGTCGAAGGTGGAACCCGTTTCTGGCGGTAGCGTTACCGGAAAGTCTATCAGCGGCAGCAGCTTCCAGCCCAGGGGGCCGAGCCCTTCGGATAGCTCGCGAAACTTACCGGCGTTGGTGGTCGCTATTACAACCTGCATCTTTATTAAGATACCCCTCCGGCGAGCTGCTTGTGTACTTCGGCTACGAGAGCGGGGATCTGCCGCAGACCCTCGTCAATCATCTTCTCGAAGACGGCGCGCGGTACGGGCCTGCCCTCGCCGCCGCCGTGGACTTCTATCAGCTCGCCCTCTGCGGTACCTACGACCGTCAGGTCGGCGTAGGCGCCGTCGTCTTCGCCAGCGTCGAGGTCTACTAAAATCTCCTCGCCGCCCTTCCAACCCAGGCTGATTGCGCCCAGCTCGGTCAGGGGCCAGTCGTCTATCTTGCCCTTCTTCACCAGTGCGTCGAAAGCCTGCACCAAAGAGGCGTAGCCCCCTAGGATAGACGCCACGCGCGTACCTCCGTCCGCCTGGATTACGTCGGCGTCTATCACTATCGTTTGATTGGGCAGCATCTCCAGGTCTACCACCGCCCTGAAAGCGCGGCCCAAAAAGCGCTGCACCTCTTGGGTGCGGCCGCCCAGCTTGTAGCGCTCGCGCTGGCTGCGGCTGGTGGTGCTGCGGGGCAGCAGGTTGTACTCGGCCATGAGCCAGCCGCTGCGCTTGCCCTGCATGTGCCGCGGTACGCCCGGCGTTAGGCTGAGCGCCACCAGCACACGGGTCTTACCCAGCTCTACCAGCGCCGAGCCCTCGGCGTAGTCGAGGTAGGCGGGGGTCACTTTGAGGAGGCGGTGCTCGTTGGGGGCGCGGCCGTCTTTGCGATTCATGACACTCCTAACTCTACTTTATGCGCGCAGGCGGCGTCGGCGGACGTTCGCCGCGGCCCGGCCGCATACGCGCCATCCTTTTTGTTCCGCCTGGGGTTTGAAACCATGCGAGCCATACTAGCGTAATCTTGAGGTATGCGGCGAGGTTTGCGGCTTTGGCTCGTAATAATGTTGATTGCGGTGGCTGCTTGCGCGCGCCCTCCCCAGCGCCAGGTGAGGGTGGTGGTATCGGGCTCGGGAAGGCTGGCGCGGGCCTCGGGTTTCGTTTCCCAGCTGAACGATTATCAGCTCAAAAACGTAAAGGTGGTGGTTTGCGACGCGGCCGGAAACGGCGGCCGTCTGGCCCGTTGCGCCAGCGGCGGCCCGGCGCTCTTCGTAACCGTGGGAGGGGTGGAGACCAAAACGGTCATGCAGGCCGGGGGCGGGACGCCGGTTATCTACGTGGGCATCGCCGCCTCGTTGGACTGGGGCTACGTCAAAAAGCTGAGCCGCCCCGGCGGCCGCGCCAGCGGGGTGGACAACAACTACGCCGAGCTATCGGGCAAGCGGCTGCAGTTACTCAAGACCGCTTTGCCGACGCTCGACAGAGTGCTGGTGGTTTATCAGCCCAGCGTCGTCCCTACGCCGCGGGGCCTGGATTACCTGCGCCGCGCCGCCCGGGTATTGCGGGTAAAACTCGGTTATTTCCCCGTGGAAAAACCCGCTGACATAGACGCTTTGGGCGGCGCGCTGGACGCCGGGGGAGAGCAGGCGGTCTTTTTGATGCCGAGTTTCGTAATAGAAAACTCCTTCGACAAAATAGTGCGCGCCGCAGACGACGCCGGGATACCCGTAGTCGGCTTGCACGCGGCGCAAGTAAAACAAGGCGCTTTCCTGGCGTACGGCGCGGACGGTGCGGCCATGGGCAGGCAGGCGGCGCGGATGGCGCGACAGGTGCTGCTGGGCTACCCGGTAGCGGAGATGCCGGTAGAACGGCCCTTACAAACGAGCTTTTCTCTCAACCTGAAGGTGGCTCGGCGGCTGGGTTTGCGCCTCGAGCCCAGGGCGCTCGACCTGGCGCAGGAGGTGGTGCGTTAGTGCGTTTCGGCTGGTTTTCGCGTCTGGAGGGGCGGTTTACCCTGGCCGCCGCGTTGTCTGCGGGTGTTCCCTTGCTGATCGTGGGCGCGGTGGCTTGGTACGGTCTCAGCCGCAGCTACCTGCGTACCGCCGGAGAGCGCTTGGACAGTGAAGCGGCGCGTTTGCAGGCGCAGCTGGACACGAGGATAGGGCTGATCGCGGGGGTGCTCAGACAAGTGCTGATTGCCGATGGCGGTGATGATTGGGCGCTGCGCGCCGCCGGGATGCAGCTGCCCGAGGTGGTGCAGCTGCAGCTGCGACGTGGGAGAAAGACCGTGGCGTTGTGGTCCCGCTTCGAGGTGGTCCCCCACGAGCTAGAGCCGGTGGCCCGCAGCGACGTAGCGGAGACCTGGGGCCCGGTGCGCCCAGATAGCTGGGGAGAACCTCAGCTAACGCTAGGACTCAGCGATTACCGGGGGCGGATGCTCGACGCCCGCCTGCGTGCGCCGCTTTTGTGGGAGGCGCTGGTAGAATTGCACCAACCCAACCTGCACGCTTACCTGCTCGATCGTGACGGTCGCCGCATAGCCAGCTCCAACCTGGTGGAGGTGTTGCGCGGCGCAGGCGTGCCGAGGGAGGTGCTGCAGGCTGCGCCGGGTCGGGTGTTCCGCTTCCGTGACGTCCGCGGGGTCGAGCAGCTGGCTGTCGCGCGCAGCGTAGACAAACTGGGGGGTCGTCTGGTGGTTGAGGCGCCGGTAGCCGCGCTGCTGGCGCCTTTGCGGACCGCCTTGTTGTTGCTGCTGGCGACAGTCTTACTGGCGTTGGCGGCCAGCGCCTGGCCTGGCTGGCGTTTGGCGAGAGCGGTTACCAGGCCGCTCGACGAGCTGGCGCGGGGTGCGGGAGAGCTCGAGCGGGGCGAGTTGGACGCGCCGCTGCGAGCGTCCGGCCCTCCGGAGGCGCGCAGTGCGGTGCAGGCCTTCAACCGCATGGCGACTGAGCTAAAGCGCAGCCACCAGGAACTAGCCCGTTACGCCGCAGAGTTGGAAGAGCGCGTGGACGAACGCACCGAAGCGCTGCGGTTGGCCTTACAGCGGGCGCTCGAGGCGGATAGCGCCAAGACCCGCTTTCTCGCCTCCGTTTCCCACGAGCTGCGTACGCCGCTGGCGAACATCAAGGGTTTCGCCAGCACCATGCTGGCCAGCGACGTCACTTGGCGTCCCCAAGAGGCGGAAGAGTTTTTACGGATCATCGAGGGGGAAGCTGACCGCATGCACTACCTGGTAAACGACCTGCTGGACTTGGCCAAGGGGGGTCGCGGCGAGTTTGCGGTCAGCAAGCAGCCGCAACACCCGGCGCGCTTGCTGCGCAGCCTGATGGAGCGGCTGCAAAGCGTCGCCGCGGGCAGAGAGCTGCGCCTTAAGTTGGATTCCAACCTGCCCTGCCTGCAGGTGGACGCCGAAAGGCTGCGCAGCGTCTTGGTCAATCTAGTGGAGAACGCGGCCAAATACTCAACCGCGGGTCAGCCTATCGAGCTAAGTGTCAATAAAGCAGAGGGATACCTGCGCTTTGCCGTGCGCGATTACGGCCCTGGAATGCGCCCGGAGACGGTCGATAGGGCCTTCCAGCCGTTTTTTCGCGGCGACGAGTCTACCAGCGGCAGCGGCTTGGGTTTGGCCATAGCCAAAGAGATAATAGCGGCGCACGGCGGTGATATTGGCGTTATCAGCGACGGAGGCGGTACCGAAGTCTGGTTTACCCTGCCATTGGAGGGAGTGAATGATTAAGGTATTGGTCATAGACGACGATCCTCACCTGCTGCGCTTGGTCGAGGCGAATCTAAAAGCCAGGGGCTACGCGACCGAGGCGGCATCCAGCGCCGAGGAAGGCTTGGCGCTCTTGCGGCAGGCCGATTATTCTTGCGTGTTGTTGGACCTGATGTTGCCGGGGGTTAGCGGCCAGCAGTTCATTCGCGAGGCGCGACTCTTTAGCAACGTGCCGATAGTGGTGATGAGCGCCTTGGGAGAGGAAGAGCGCAAAGTCGAGGCTCTAGACCTAGGCGCGGACGATTACCTGACCAAGCCCTTCGGGGTGGCGGAGCTCTTGGCGCGACTGCGCGCGGCGATCCGCCGCTACGGCGGCGCTGCTAACGCGAAGGCCGCCTACGCCGGTTTCTCTTTCGATCCTGGTGGCGGATTTGTTAGAGTCAATGGCGCGGAGATAAAGCTAACGCCGATAGAGTACGCCTTACTGTTGCGTCTCTCCCAGGCCGCGGGCAACACCGTCTCGCACGCGGAGCTGCTAGACGCGGTGTGGGGGCGCGGTTCCGGCGAGGATCACTACCTGCACGTTTATATTGGCCGCCTGCGCCGCAAGATGGGGGAGAACGCCGCCATAGAGAGCGTTCCCGGCACCGGATACAGGCTGATTGTTTAGGACATTTTTACGCGGTTACCGTTTCAATTAGCGCGAGGTGATATTTATGAAGAGAAGAAACCTGGCGTTACTAGCGGCGGCCGCCCTGGCGCTTGGCATCGTGCTGGCGGACGGCGGGGCCCCCTGGCCCACCCAGAACATTCCCAAGGAAGCGCCCGACGCCCCCAAAGCCTACCCCCCCGGAGAGCTGGGCAAGATGGTCAAGCTGGGCGAAGACATCTTCAACAACACCGATACCCACCCACTCAGCAAGCAGTACGTCGGCAACAAACTACAGTGCAAGAGCTGCCACTCCAACAGCGGCAAGGACAAGACCCGCTACTCCACCTTCATCGGCACCGCCAGCTCATTCCCCGCTTACAGCCCGCGCGAAAAGACCGTTCTCACCCTGGAGGGCCGCAGCCTCAACTGCTTCATGCGCTCCATGAACGGTATTCGCCCGCCGGTCGGCTCTAAGGTCTCGGTAGCGCTGGCTACCTACATAACCTGGATCTCCACCGGTATGCCGGTAGACATGAACCCCAACAAACCCGTCGGTCCTTACAACTACCCCTGGCCCGACCCCGAGGTTATCAGCGTGGTCAAGTCGGGCAAGGTGGACATGGCCAACGGCGAAAAGATCTACAACACCCAGTGCGCCGCCTGTCACGGTACGGACGGCAACGGCATCGGCCCCTTCCCGCCGGTCTGGGGAGACAACTCGTACAACTCCGGCGCCGGCATGTCTAACGTCATCAAGGGCGGCAGCTGGGTCAGGTACAACATGCCCCCGGGCTATGCCCACCTGAGCGCGCAGCAGGCCGCCGACGTAATGGCCTACGTCAACAGCCACCCGCGCCCCAGCTTCAAGCTGACCGAGCACCTGCCCCCGGCCGAAAAAATGGGCGAGTACAACACCAACGTCCCCGAGCAGATTATCCCCGCGCCCACCTGGCCGCCCAAGAAAAAGTAACCTTAAGCGATGAGGAGCGCGGCCGCGGCCGCGCTCCATTTTTCTATTCTCTCCGCTTATGCCGCCAAAGGCGGGAGAGCTTCTCCACGCAATGGCGGCTTTTGCTTGCGGCGCGCTCCTGTCGTTTGAAGGCGAGGGCCCTTGCTGACCCTGCGGCGATTTTGCCTGGCGGCGAGGCCGGACCACTCCTCGTTTAGGACTTTTTTAGGCGCCTCCAAGTGAAATTGCCGTGAGGTGATGACTGTGAAAAAAGCTGGTGTATTCTTGTTACTTCTGGCCGCACTGGCCATTGGCGTTGTGGCGGCCGCAGGCTTCCCCTGGCCGACCCAGAACTTCCCCAAGCAGGTTCCCGACGCTCCGACCGCCTATCCGCCTGGCGACCTCGGCAAGATGGTCAAGCTGGGCGAAGACATCATCATGAACACCAACACCCACCCGCTTACCAAGGACTACGTGGGCGACAACCTGCAGTGCAAGAGCTGCCACCTGCAGGGCGGCAAGGGCAAGGGCCGCTACTCCACCTTTATCGGCGTGGCGACTTCTTACCCCGCTTATAGCCCGCGCGAAAAGGCGGTAGTAACCCTGGAAGACCGCGTTCTCAACTGCTTTATGCGCTCCATGAACGGCACCCGTCCGCCGGTGGCCTCTAAGGCCTCGGTGGCCATGGCCGCCTACATCACCTGGCTTTCCAGCGGTTTGCCGGTTGACCAGAACCCCAACAAACCCATAGGCGCTTACAACACCCCCTGGCCTGACCCGGCGATCGTCAAGCTGGTCAAGGCCAAGTCGGTAGACGCCAAGCACGGTAAGCAGGTATACGACAGCCAGTGCGCCGCCTGCCACGGGGCTAATGGTCAGGGCGTGGGCGCCTTCCCGCCGGTCTGGGGCGACAAGTCGTACAACGCCGGCGCCGGCATGGCCAACGTCATCAAGGGCGGCAGCTGGGTCAAGTACAACATGCCCCTCGGTAACGCTCACCTGAGCGATCAAGACGCGGTGGACGTCATGGCCTACGTCAACAGCCACCCGCGTCCCAGCTTCAAGCTGACCGAACACCTGGCCCCCGCGGGCAAGGCGGGCGTTTACAACACCAACGTGCCCGAGCAGATTATCCCCGCGCCAACCTGGCCGCCCAAGAAGAAGTAGCCGGCCTTTCGAGAGTGGTCGCGGCGCTTACGGCGCCGCGACTTGTTTGTTTGGAAGGGGACACAGTGCAAATTCGGTTGCCTCGAAATCCACCCCCATTCGTCGCCCCCGCCCGCATGCTTTTCGTTATCCCGGACAAGGGTCCATAGGGCGCGTGACCCGGGGTCTAGCGGGTTCTAGCGAAAGAAGCCGTTGTCCTGGACGCGCGAAGCGCAGTCCATGCGGTGCGCATGCATTGTAGGGGTCGGATGAACCGCTAAGGATGTTAAACGACGCTTCGTTCGGTTTGCCTAGCTTAGAATGGGTTGGGGTATACAGAACGAGGAGGAACAATTATGAAGGACGCCGATAGGATTCGTTAGTACCTGCGCGAACGTTTTGCGGAGGCGGAGGCGAAGGGATTGAGCGTCGTGTGCGTCAAGGCCGGCGACGCGCACAAGCAGCTAGGTCTTGTGAATCAGGCTCCGAACGTCGTGCGAGTCATGAAACAATTCCTGAGCGAAGCCCACCGCGATTTTATCGCCAAGGAGCCGTCCAGCGGTGAAGGAACGGACGTCATCTACGTCTACCGCCTGCCCCGGCCCTAGACGTTGAAGAGAATCAGCATCACGTCACCGTCCTGGACGACGTAGTCCTTGCCCTCGGTGCGGACCCAGCCCTTTTCCTTGGCCTGGTGCCAGCCACCGGCCTGGACCAGCTTTTCCCAGTCGATCACCTCGGCGCGGATGAAGCCGCGCTCCATGTCCGAATGAATCGTCCCCGCGGCCTGGGGGGCTTTGCTGCCGCGGCGCACCGTCCAGGCGCGCACCTCCTTCTCGCCGGCGGTCAGGAAGGTGATCAGGTCGAGGGCGCGGTAGCCGGCCAGCACCAGCCGGTCGAGGCCCGAGCGCTCGAGCCCCAGCTCGGCCAGGTACTCGTGCGCCTCCTCGTCCGAAATCTCGGCCAGCTCGGCCTCGATCTTGGCGGAGATGACCACCAGCTCCGCCCCTTCGCGCGCGGTCAGCTCGCGCAGCTTTTCCACGTGTTCGTTGCCGTCGGGCAGGTCCTCCTCGCCCACGTTGGCCACGTAGACCACCGGTTTGGCGGTGATCAGGCCGTACTCCTTGAAGACGCGCCCCAGCTGCTTGTCGCGTTCCTCGTTGCCCGTTCGGAAGGTGCGGGCCGGTTCGCCCGCCTCCAGGTGGGCCAGCAGCGGCCTGAGGAGCTCCACCAGCGCCGCGTCCTCCTTGCTGACGCGGGCGCTGCGCGCCAGCTTTTCCAGCCGGCGCTCGAGCGTGCCCAGGTCGGCCAGCGCCAGCTCGGTGTTGATTATCTCGGCGTCGCGCAGCGGATCCACCGAGCCGTCGACGTGAACGACGTTCGGGTCCTCGAAGCAGCGCACCACGTGGGCCACCGCCGCCACCTCGCGGATGTTGCCCAGGAACTGGTTGCCCAGTCCCTCGCCCTTATGCGCCCCTTTGACCAGCCCGGCGATGTCCACGAACTCGACGTAGGTGGGAACTATCGGCGGTCGCCTCTCTCCTCTTACGAATAGGTCCGCCAGCTTTTCCAGCCGCTCGTCGGGCACGGTGACCACGCCGACGTTTTTGTCGATGGTGGCGAAGGGGTAGTTGGCGGCCAGCGCGCCCGCCTTGGTTATCGCGTTGAAGAGGGTGGACTTGCCCACGTTGGGTAAGCCGACTATGCCGATGGAGAGGTTGGCCATACGAGTGAAGAGTATACCCCTTGTTCGCGCCGGCTACAAAAGGCCCCGCCCGCGTGGCGAACGCGGGCGGGCAGATTGGAGGAGTAGCGCAGTAACGCTACTGGTGCTGGCAGCTGTTGATGTTTACGGTCTTGTCTACACCGGTGACGCTGAAGGTGACGCTGCCGCTGTCGGCGGGTGGGGTGCACTGGCTGTTGACGTGTAGGTTGGCGCTGACCTCAACCAGGTTTTGCTGGACGTTGTTGAGCAGATACTTTACGGTGGAGTCGCTGGTTAGGTTACCCGCCTCGAAAGGCGAATCTAGGTCGTCTGGGGTGTAGTCGCCGCTGGTTGCGCTAGTGATTTTGTTGGCGTCCCATGACCAGGCGTTCTCGTGGTTGAAGGTGTAGCCGTTGCCGCTCTTGCTCCAGTCGCGCTTGAATGAGTGTTCGGCGGTGTAGGTCTGACCAGCTTGGGTATAGCTGTAGGTGATATCCTTTTCCGCCTTGAAGCCGGAGTACGGGTCGTTGTCGTCTTTGTCGGCCAGTTTGAGGGTGCCGCTGCGCTGCACCAGGGCTTCGCCGCTCACGCCAGGGAGATTGTCGAAGGCCTTGCTGCACTGGATGTCATAGCTGGCGTCTACCGGAACACCGTCGCCGTCATTGTCGCTGGTGTCGCCGCTGGCGCTCGAGCCCGAGCAGTCCCACGTGGAGTCGGGGGCTTTGACGATATCGCCAATGAAGTCGGGAATCAAGGAGAACGGCAGGCTGACGCTGGCGTCTTGCGATGCTTCTTCGGTGGTTTCTTCGCTGCTATTTTGGGCCGGCTGTTCGCTGACCTCAAGAGCTTCAATCGTGCTGACGCGATTAGCGCTGACCTGCCCGCAGCCGGTGAACTCTACCGTCTTGGTGGTGGTGTTGCCGACCTTGAAGGTGATGGTGCCGTTGTCGGCCGCCGGCTGGCAGCTGCTATTGACGTGCAGGTCCGAATGCACGGACACCACGTCTTTTTCTACGCCGTTGAGATAGTGCTTGACGGCGCCGTCGCTGACCAGCTGGCCCTGGTCGAAGGGGTGGTCGGCGCTGTCGGGGGTGTAGCGGCCGCTGTAACTGCGTTCTACTTTATTTACGTCGCTGCTGACCGGAGAGGTCCAGCTCCAGGAGTGGCTGTGGGTGAAGGTATAGCCGCTATGGGCGTTTCCACTCCAGTCGCGCTGGAACTCGCGGGTCACGCTGACGCCGCCTACGCCCATGATGCTGTAGCTGTATACAACCTTTTCGCCCATCTTGTAGCCGCTGTAGGGGTCGCTGTCGTCTTTGTCCTGCGCCGTTATCGTTCCCTTGCGCGTGACTTTTACCGGGCTCATCCCAAAAGCGAAGTCCTTGCTGCACTCGTACTTGTAGGTGGCGTTTTCAGCAATACCGTCGTCGTCTGCGTCGTTGAGATCGCCCTGGGCGTCGGTCTGCTGGCACTGCCACTCGCCTATGGCTGAGCCGAAGACACTACCAAAGTAGTCTACGGCGGGAAACATCTCGAAAGGCAGGCCTAGGTCCAGGCTGCTGTCTTGTGAGACGCCTTCCACAACGTCTTCGTCGCCGGACTGTGTGGGCTGTTCGCTGGTGTCGATCGCCTCGACCGCGGTCGCTTGGGTGGCGGCGCCTCCTTGTCCATTGTTTTTGCTGGCGCCGCACGCTGCTAAGAGTAGCAGGAGTATTGCTAACATGCTTAGTTTCTTCATCATCTTCTACCTCCCTCGGAGTCTCGTAACTCCTGACGCCAGAGTAAACCCCCGGTAGTTAAGTAATGGTTAAATAGAGTCATGGCCAGTGGCTACGTATACCGCAAAGACCTGCTGGACCGCATCAAGTCGTCCTTAGCGCAAGGGCCGGTGGTGTTGTGGGGGCCGCCTGGTTTTGGCAAAACGCTGCTGCTCAAAGAAGTATCGCGGGAGATGGATCTAGCGCTCGCCAGTGAATGGCGTGAGCAGGCTGGAGTTTTCGACCTGACCAAGCCGCCTCCCGAGTGGCGGCCGGGCCAGTTGCTGGCGATGAGGCGCAAACCCCAAGCTGAGGCGCAGGTCAGCCTTTTCGGTCCGCGTCAACTGGCGTTTAGCCAGGAGGAAGCGCAGCAGATGGCGCGTCACTTGCGGGTGGGGCGCGGTTGGCGCAAGACGTGGAGGCTCTTGGGCGGCTGGCCGCTATTGTTGCGGCAGGCTTACGAAAGCGGAGCCGCCGCCCCGCACGAAGAGCCGTTGCGGTCCTGGTTGCAGGCGTTCTTGCGCCGTCTCACCCCCGGGCAGTTGCTGGCGGCCAACCTCTTACGTCTGTCGCCCAGCGAGCTGGCGGCGGCCAAGGTGCTGAATATAGAGGACCTGGAAACGCTACTGGCGCGGGGCCTGGTTCATCCGCTGGGCGGTCGCTTGCGGCTACTGGCGGCTTTGGTTAACTTTCTCGACGAAACCAGTGAGCTGCCGCCTTTTGCAGAGGCCAAGCGGCTGCTGAAGTACGAGCGGGACCACGGCGACGTTGAAACGGCTCTGCAAGGGTATTTACGTTACCGCTCAGAGGAGGCTTTGGGCGCTTTCATCAAGGCGGCAAAGCGCTGGAACAGCGAGGGTGAGACCGCCAAGACCATTGAGTACGGCAATGAGCTGCTGTCGCAACATGAATCAGCGCGGGCGGCTTTGCTGATAGCGGAGGCCGAATCGTTGCGCGGGCAGCTGGAGCGCTCGCTGGAGATGTACCAGCAGCTGCTGCAAGAGGTGAAGAAGGGAGAGTTGCGGGCCAAAACGCTGCTGGGCATGGGCACGGTCTTGGTGCGGCTGGGCCGTTATGAAGAGGCGGTGGAGGTGCTGGATAAAGCCGACGAGTGCGCCCTGCCCGCCGACAGACCGCTGCTGGCGGCGTCGCTGGGAGGGGCGCTCATTCGCACCGGCGACTTTGCTGGGGCCGCCCGCGTTCTGCAGCGTGTGCAAGGGGGAGAGATAGACACCCAGGTGGAGGCGCGCGCCCGTCACAACTTGGGGATTGCGCTGCACCATATGGGGCGGATAAACGAGGCGATCGTCGCTTATCAGACGGCTCTGCCGTTGCGGCGGCAGGGCAGCCCGCTGGCGCAGGCCAACACCCTGCTTTCTCTAGGTGAGGCCCTGCGGCTGGCGGGGCGCTGGGAAGAGGCGCACGAGGTGCTGCTGCAGGCGCGCGAGGTGGCCGAGTCCAGCGGCGAGTACCGCGCCTTGGGTTATAGCTACTTGAACATTGCCGATTTGTACCTGGACGCGGGCTGGCTGGAAAAGGCCAACGCCCTTTATATGCGGGCCTACAAGATGCTCGAGCCTAGTCAGGACGGCTACGGACTAGGTCTGATAGAGCATGGACTGGGACGGATGTACGCCCGCTCTGGCAGGACGCAAGAGGCCGCCTGGCGCTACAAACTGGCGCTGCAGAGGTTGAGTGAGGGCGGCAGCCCCGCCGAGGTGGCGCAGGTCTTGATCGCGCAAGCGCGGCTGGCTCAACCGCAGCAGGCCTTGTCGCTGCTGCGGCGCGCGGGCGAATCGGCTCAGGAAGTAGGCGCACGTTTGATAGCCCTGCAGGCTAACCTTTCGGAGATTGCCTTGCGCCTGCCGCAGGCAAGCCCCGAGGAGGTCGAAGGCGCGGCGCAGGAGCTGGCGCAGCTGGCGGCGTTGCCGCTGCTCCTGGGCGCCGAGTACATGCCGGTTTGGTTTGCCGCGGCGGCCGCCGGCGAGGCGGGTAGGCTGGCGTTCGAAAGGCTGGCGCACGGTTGGGGAACGGTTCGTTTTTACACTTTGGGCGCCGCCAGGATCTTGCGAGACGAACCTTTGGAGTTTTTTACGAAGAAAGAGCCGTGGGTTTTGTACAAGCTATGGCTCAACGGCGCGACCAGCGCCGCTAAGCTGGGGGAGGAACTATACGGCGAGGCTAAAAACCCCAGAAAAAGAGCGCAAATAGCAGTCCATCACGTCCGCGAGACTCTGGGGGATGACTGGATAGGCTTTAGCGAGGGCGCCTACCGGGCCGCGCCGCTGCCGGGCAGCTGGTGGGACGCGGCGGTGCTGCGCTCCCTTTACGAAAACCGCCAGCGCTTGCCCGAGTGGGCCGTAAAGGACGCTAGCAGAGCGGCCGCGACGCTGTACCGCGGCGACTTTTTGGCAGGCGCCCCCTTTGCGCGGGAACGTCAGGAATTACGAGAAGCCTTCGCCCAGCTGAGCTAGTCGAAGGCCAGAGCCATCTGGTCCAGCACCGGCGCGATCTCGTAGCCGCTGGCTTGCAGGTGGTCGAGGACGGCTCCCAGTAAGAAAAGGTAACCTGCGGTAGTGGTGACTTTGCCTACCGCGTAGGCTGTTTCGTGGCCTACCTTTGCGTAGCGGCCTACCTCTGGGGCGTAGGCGGGGTGGGCGGCCACCAGCTGCGGGGCGCGACCCAGTTCGCCTAGAAAGACCGCGCCATTACCCCCCAGAAAGACGCCTTTGAGTTCGGGCCAGACTTCTTCCAGCCAGAGTTCGGTCTGCAGGTCGCGGGCGGCGCGCACCAGGCCCTTGCCGCCCGGCACTACCAGTACGTCGAGTTGCGGACGGGCCGAAAGCGCGTAGCGGGCCGTCCACGAACTGCCGGCGGCCCCTTCCAGGCCGTGCCTGCTCTTAGCGAGGGTGAACGCCTTCACTTCCGCCCCGTTTTCCTTGAGGATGCGCATGGCGTCGAGAACCACCGCCGCCTCGGCCTCGAAAAAACCCATGGTAAGCAACACCCCGACGCGCATATTCCCACTATTCTCGCACACGGGGGTATGGGGAAGATGGGAAAAATAACCCAAACCCCGCCGCTAACCCTCCTCGAAGAAAAAGCGCTTCGCGCCGAAGGCGGGTTGCAGCTCGCTCAGCCAGCTGGCTTGGGCATCGTAGCGGGCGAAAAAGGGGCGGCCCACCCAGGCGGGGTTGCGCGCCTGTAGGAACTCGAGCACAAAGACCTTCTCGCCGCCTATTTCGGCTACGCCAACGATGCGCACCTTGCCCGGAAAGGCCGACATACTGGGGCCGCGCACGGTGCGCGCCAACCCCGAAACCTGGCGGTAGGCGTCGGCGAAGATTCGTTGCGCGCGGGCCAGGGGCACGTCGAAATATTGCTTGGGACCGGTGTCGCGCTCGACGAACATATAGTAGGGCGTCATGCCCAGACCAACTTCCAGCCGCCACTTTTCGGCCCAGACGGCGGCGCTGTCGTTGACGCGCCGGATTAGCGGCGCCTGGGTGCGTATGAGCGCGCCGCTGGAGAGAATATTGCGCACCGCCTGCTTAGCCAGCGGCGTTTCGAGTTCGCGGGGATGGCTGGAGTGGGCCATGAAAGCCAGACGCTTTCCGGCCGCGGTTATCTCTTCAAAGAGGTTTAACAGCTCGGCTGAGTCGGGATCGCTGACGTAACGCGCCGGCCAGTAGGCCAGCGACTTGCTGCCCAGGCGAATGCTGGTAAGGGTTTCCACCTTAAGCAGCGGCCGCAGGTACCGCGCCAGCAGCCCGGCCTTCATTACAAGAGGATCGCCGCCGGTAATCAGCACGTCGCTTACTTGCGGGTGGAGCCGCAAATAGGCGACCAAGTCTTCAACGCGGCTCGACTCAATTTTCAGCTCGCGGTCGCCCACGAACTGCGCCCAGCGGAAGCAGTAGGTACAAAAGGCGTGGCAGGTTTGCCCGCCCGCCGGAAAAAAGAGTACGGTTTCGCGATACTTATGCTGCAAGCCGTGCAGCTTGCGCCCCTCTAGCATTGGTACGTTGTGCGTCAACTGACCGGCGGGGTGCGGGTTCATCTTGCGGCGCACCCGCCAGACCGCGGTTTTCAAAGCGCCGGCGTCGCCGCGCCGCAGGGCGGCCTCAACCAGCCGGTAATCTTCTTTGGCCAGCATTTCTCGCTGCGGAAAAACCAGCTGGAAGATGGGATCGTCCGGGACCTTTTTCCAGTCAATCAGCTCATCCAGCACGTAGGCGTTGGTCCTGAACGGAAGGACCTGGGCGGCCACTTCCAGCTCTTGGCGCAGGCTGGCGGGCAATCGTTTATAAGATGGATGGCGGTTTATATTTTTGAGCGTTATCGGTTCGTAACGTCCGTACGCTTCTACGGGCGGTGCGTACATCTGTTCCCCCTTTCTTTTTAACGAGACGATGAGGGTAGCGGCGCTAGCGCCGCCTTTACCCAGGTTGATTCCGCTGCCTTTATTTTATCACCGAGGCGATAATAACTATGAAAATTCCCTGGGGGCGCTCAGGGCAGGCGTTCCTTGGCCTGGCGATACTCCTGCAGCAAGCGCGCAATGAGTTCACCCGCGGCGGGAATGTCGTTTATTAGAGCCACCCCATGGCCGGCGCTCCAGACGTCTTTCCAGGCTTTGGAGTTTTCGTTGCGACGCTCGAGCGACGACTTGATAAAGTTTGCAGGCACGCCGCTTACCTGAGGAGTGTAGACGATGTCTTCTGGCCCGGCTTGCAACAACGCCTTCTTGTACTCGTCGCTCGCGGCCGATTCGCGCGTGGCGACGAAGCGGGTGCCAAAGTAAGCGCCGTCACCCAAAGCCAGCGCCGCCAGCAACTGGGAGCCGTTGCTGAGGCCGCCCGCCAGCAGCACCGGCAGCCCCGTTTCCTCGCGCAGCCAGGGAGCCAGCACGAAAGGGCTCAGCGTCCCGGCGTGCCCTCCGGCCCCGGAGGCCACCGCCACCAGCGCGTCCGCCCCGGCGGCGGCGGCTTTCACGGCGTGCCTCAGACCCACCACGTCGCACCAGACCTTGCCGCCGTAGGCGTGTACCGCCTCGATGAGCGGCGCGGGGTTTCCTAGGCTGCTGACGACCAGCGGAACCCGGTGCTCTACCGTCGCCGCCAGGTCTTCTTCCAGGCGGGGATTGTCTTTCAGGATGATGTTGACGCCAAAAGCCAGACCTTCCGGCCAACCCTGTAGAAACGAGCGGTACTCTTCGTTGCTGCGAAAATTGAGTGTCGGTATCAGTCCGACGGCGCCCGCACGCGCCGCCGCCTCGAGCAACGGACGATTGGAGACCAGGAACATTGGCGCTACGACTATGGGATACTTTATGCCCAGCATCCGCGTTATCGCGGTTTCCATCGCCATAAAGGAATTGTACAGGCTAGTTGCTCACGGTGAGGCGGTAGCTCTGGTAGGGCATCAACCGCCGTGAGTCGTAGTGGAAGATGAGCGCGTCGCCGTCGTCGTCTATCAGCAGGCAGCGGACGTTGAGGGGCTCGCGGAAGTAGGGAGAGCCGGAGTCGGCCGTCTCGTCGTGAACCGATGCCTCTAAAACCTCTACCACTACCATCGGCTCGCCGTAATCGGGCATCTTACGATTGCGCAGGCCGGGTTTCCAGGTGACCAGATCGCCCAGAGAAAATGTTTGTCCCGCCATGTAGCTCGCGGCTATCTTGTTGAGTTCTTCGAGCTTGTCGAGGTCGTCCATAAGTAGAGAGGATTATAGCAGCATGGTATTACAGTGGTGCAAAAGTTGCCGTAAGAGCGCTCCTGACCAGCCTAACCAACGAATTATCGTCCTTCGTTTTTCAAAAGTTCGCGTCGCCATGGACTCGATCGCCGAGGCGATGGCGTTAGTAAGCTGCCGGATGGTCGCGACCGCGGCCCCGATTATGCCTCACGGCTCCCGCGGCGGCTTTGCGTCCTTGTTGGGGAAGCGCTTTCCGGCGCGGTGCAGCGCGCCACTTGGAGCACGGGCGAGTCAATGCTAAAGTGATGACCGTATGGCGAAGCCGATAATAGTTGACGACAGCACCTTCGACCAGGCGATCAAAGACGGGCTCAGCATCGTGGATTTCTGGGCGGAATGGTGCGTTCCTTGCAAGACGATAGCGCCGATATTGGAAGAGCTGGCCGAGG
Source organism: Thermaceae bacterium (assembly GCA_026987375.1). Taxonomy (GTDB): domain Bacteria; phylum Deinococcota; class Deinococci; order Deinococcales; family Marinithermaceae; genus Oceanithermus. Next base: position 26,624 of record JALSMT010000056.1, read on the forward strand.
AGTACGACGGCAAGCTCAAAGTCCTCAAGCTCGACGTAGACAGCAATCCCAAGTCTGCCATGCGCTTTCGGGTAATGAGCATTCCCACCGTGATACTTTTCAAAAACGGCGAGCCGGTCGAGATAATAATTGGTGCGCAACCCAAGCGCAACTTCGTGGCGCGTATAGAAAAACACGTCTCCAAGCCCAGCTAGCATGAAACAACCGGTAGCGCTAGACGCCATGGGGGGCGACAAGGCTCCCCGCGAGACCGTGGCGGGAGCCTTGTTGGCCAGCGCCGCGGGCGTGCCGGTGCTGCTGGTCGGAGATCAGGAAAAGCTGCGGGCGGAGCTGGCCGCGCAAGGCGGCGAACTGCCTATCGTCCACGCCGCCGACGTTATCGAGATGCACGCCCAGGCTACCGAGGTGCGGCGCAGGCGTCAGGCCTCGGTAAACGTCGCCATGCGCCTCGTCAAGGAGGGCCAGGCGGCGGCGGCGGTCAGCATGGGCCACTCCGGGGCGACAATGGCGGCGGCGCTCTTCACCCTCGGCAGGATTCGCGGCATAGAAAGGCCGGCCATTCTCGCGGAGATACCCTCCGACGCCCCCTCCGGCAAGGTACACCTGATAGACGCCGGCGCCAACGCCGACGTGCGCCCGCGGCACTTGCTGCAGTTCGCGCGCATGGGCGCTGCTTACGCCGAGATCGTTAGCAGGGTCTCAGCACCGCGCGTGGGTTTATTGTCCATTGGAGAAGAGTCGAGCAAGGGCAGCCAGCTGGTGCTAGAGGCCCGCCCTTTGCTGGAGGCTTCCGGCCTCAACTTCAGCGGCAACATCGAGGGGCGCGACGTGCTGGCGGACGTGGCGGACGTGGTGGTAACCGACGGCTTTACCGGTAACGTGGTTCTCAAGCTGGCGGAGGGAGAGGCTCGGGTGCTCTTTTCCTGGATAAAACGCGCCCTCTCCACTAGCCTCAAGGCAAAGTTGGGGGGGCTGCTGGTAAAAGACGCCCTGCGGGCGCTGGCGGCGCGCATGGACCCCGCGGAGTACGGCGCCATGCCGCTTTTGGGCGTTAAGGGGCCGGCCTTTATCGGCCACGGAGCTTCGGACAGGCGCGCCGTGGCCAACGCTTTACGCCGCGCCTGGCTAATGGCCGGCGCCGGTTTGGTGGAGGCGCTGGCGGACGTAGAATAGCGGTATGACGCCTTTCACCCCGGCGGACCTGCAGCAAACGCAACTCTGGGCAAAACTGTTACTGGGCGTTTTCGCCCTGGCGGTTGCTTTTAGCATTGGGCGCGCCGGTTCGCGCCTGGCGGCTTGGGTAGCCAAGCTTACCCCCGACGAGCGCGACGATCCTTTTTGGCGGTTGGTCGCTTGGGGGTGGTGGCTGGTGGTGGCTTTCGCGCTCGTCTCGTTCGGCCACTTCCTCTTCGAGATAAAAATAGAACCGCTATATACATGGGGTTTGCTACTGGCGCGCTGGATGGGGACGCGCGGCTTGGCGGTCTTGCTGATACTGGCGGCGACGTACTTTGCCTACCGCCTGGTCGAGGTGCTGGTGCAGCACATCAACATTCCCAAGAAGAGCGAGTTCGAGAGGGAGCAGGTGCGCATCGCCACCTTGATGGTCATCATCGAGTCGGTGCTGAAGGTGAGCGTCATTAGCGTTGGCGTCTTGCTGGCGCTGGCCAATATGGGGCTCAATATCGGGGCGCTGATTGCCGGCGCGGGCATAGCCGGCCTGGCTATCTCCTTTGCGGCGCAAAACCTGGTGCGCGACGTCATCAACGGCTTTTTCATCCTATTGGAGGACCAGTACGGCGTTGGCGATGTAATCCGGGTAGGCGAACTGGCCGGCGGGGTGGAGAGGCTCAACCTGCGCCTGACGGTCTTGCGTGACCTGGAGGGGCGGCTGCACTTCATTCCCCACGGGCAGATAAACACCGTGACGGTCATGAGCCACGGCTGGGCGCGGGCGCTGATTGACGTCGGCGTGGCTTACGCCGCGGACTTGGACAAGGCGATAGCGGTCGTACAGGACGAGGCCGAAAAGTTTTACGAAGACCCGGAATGGCGCGAAAAGTTTACCGCGGATCCGCCGCAGGTTTTGGGCGTAAACGAGCTGGCGGACAGCGCGGTCGTCATCCGCGTGCTCTTCAGCGTGCAGCCCAAACAGCAGTGGGCGGTGGCGCGCGAGTTCAAACGCCGCGTCAAGAACCGCCTGGACGCCGAGGGGATAGAGATACCCTTTCCGCAGCGCACCGTTTGGTTACGCCAAGAAGGTGATTGATGAAACGCACGCTCGTTATCGTTTTCTTCCTGGCTTTAGCCCTGGCCACGGCGCAGCGGGTGCGGCTGCGTCTGCCCGGCGGCTGGGTCGAGGGGAACATGGCGGGCGACGTCATGGTGTTTAAGGGCATCCCTTACGCCCACGCCGAGCGCTGGCGCCCTCCGACGGTGGTTGCCGCCTGGCGAGGCGTCCTCGACGCCGGCGAATTCGGTCCGATATGCCCGCAAAAAGGAGATATCACCGTGCGGCTGGGTCGCTGGTTTGGCCGCTACGTGCCCCCCGCCAGCGAGGACTGCCTGAACCTCAACGTCTGGGCGCCCGCCGGTAAGCCGCCAGAGAAAGGCTGGCCGGTGATGGTCTTTATTCACGGCGGCAGCTTTACCGGCGGCAGCGGCTCCGAGCCCATATACGACGGCGCCTCGCTCGCCCGCCGTGGAGTGATAGTCGTTACCATCAACTACCGCTTGGGAGCGCTGGGCTTTTTGGCGTTGCCGGCGCTGGCGGCGGAAGACCCGCACGGCAGCACGGGCGACTACGGACTCCTTGACCAGCTGGCGGCGCTTTCTTGGCTGCGAGGCCAGGTCTCCGGCTTTGGCGGCGATCCAGATAGGATCACATTGTTTGGCGAGTCCGCCGGGGCTATGTCGTTGTGCGACCTCTACACCAGCCCCCTCGCCAAGGGAGCATTTGCGCGCGCCATCATCGAATCGGGCGGGTGTAACTACGCCATTCCTAAACAACTCGCCTATCAGCGGGCTGCCGAGGTGGCCGAAAAGATAGGTTGCGGTGTAAACGACCTGGCTTGCTGGCGCGCTCAGCCCGTCGGGAGGCTGCTCGAGGCGTCGGCAACCAGTGAGACGGACTTTGAGAAAGACCCTTTCAAACCGGTGGTTGACGGCTACGTCTTACCCGAAGACCCCGAGAAGGCGCTGCGCGAGGGTAAAGCCAACCGTGCGCCGCTGCTGGTGGGCGCCAACGCCGGCGAGTACCGCCTAGACGTTACCGCGCAGATCGATCCGCGTAAGAGCAGCTGGGCGGGCGTGGCGCAGATAATTCGCGAGCGCGAGGGCGAGCGGGCGGACGAGGTGATAGCGCACTATCGCGAGCGCTTTGGCGCGGACGCGCGTTCCGCTTACTACGCCTACATGACAGAGCGCATCCTCTACTGCCCGCCATACCGCGCCGGCAGGTGGATTGCCAAAAATACCGAGGTATACGCCTACCGCTTTGAGTACGGCAGCCCTTACTGGCCCTTCGTCGGCAGTATGCACGGTATGGAGCTGCCTTTTGTTTTCGGCACCCGTGACGTCTGGCCGTTTTGGGCGTTGTTCTTGTCCGCCGGCGAGCTGCAGCGCACGGAGCCGCTGCAAGATGCGGTGCAGCAGCTTTGGACCGAGTTCGCAAAAGGCGAAGCGCAGCCGCGGGCCGGATACGCCCCCTTGCCGCGCATCGGCACGGGCTGGGTCATGGGTTTTGACCTGCCTTGGGGCTGGCGTGCCGACGATTGGTCCAGCCGCTGCGCCCTTTGGGGAGCACGCCAATAAAAGGCCAGTTCCATACCATTACCTTCTCCTGACCCGCGCTGCGGCTCAGTTGCGTTAAGCTGTAGATATGCCTGTCGTTCAGGTCGAGGCCGCCGACCATTACCTGGTAGCCAGAGGCGAAACCGAGATAGCCGAGGTGTACGAAGCCTTACCCCAAGAGCTGCGCCCACCCTTCCCGCCCTTAGAGTTGCCGGGCGGCGTAATGGGCCTCGTCAGCCGCGGCGGTTTCGGGCAGACCTTTTTCTTCGCCGCAGAGGTGCTGGGGGTAAGTTTCCGCACCTCTGCGGGGAGGTTGGTGCAGGCGGGCGGGCGAGTAATCAAGAACGTACAGGGGTATGACCTGGTGCGCCCTTTCGTAGGCAGCTTCGGCCTGCTAGGGGAGGCGCAGGAAGTAGTTTTGCGGCTGCGGCCGGCTCGCGCGGCTGCGCTTTGGCGCTATCAGCGCGAGGGCGAGCTAAAGCCGCGCTTTGTCTGGTGGGCCGAGGGGGAGCGCTATGCTTACCATTTTGGCCACCCGCGCGAGCTGCAAAGGGCGGGCTACGCGCCCGAGTTGAAAGTCGACGGCCTGCTGGACTACCGCGGCTACTTTTCCCAGGGGATGGGCGTGGGAGAGGAGGGGCCGCTGCGGGACGAACGCTTTGTCTGGTGTGACGGCTGCCCGCCGCCAAGGCCGCCAGAAAGGTTTATGGCACTGGCGCGGGCTTTGGACGAAAGAGGGGAAATATGAGGATTGCGGGCAGGGTTCTGTTGCCGGCGGGTTGGGCAGACGGCGAGTTGAACATCGAAGGAGACAAGATAGTAGCCTTTTCCAGCGCCTCTGCGGAGAGGCGTTACGTGGTGCCTGGGTTTATCGACCTGCACGTTCACGGCGGCGGCGGCGCCGACTGTATGGCCGGCGAGGAGGCTGCGCGGCGGGCGGCGCGATTTCACGCCAGCCACGGGACCACCAGGATGTTGCTGACGACGGTGACGGCGCCCAAAGACGATATCTTCCACGCGCTCGACGGCATTCACGCCCTCATGCAGCGGCCCGGGCGGGAAGAAGCCCGGGTGGCCGGAGTTCACCTTGAGGGGCCCTTCATCAGCCCCGATAAACTGGGGGCGCAGCCGCCCTATCCTCTCTTGCCGGACGAGGAGGCGATGCGCGAGTTCATGAGTCGCGCCAGCATCCAGGTGATCACCCTGGCGCCGGAACTGCCGGGGGCGCTCGAGTTCATCCGCTATCTGCGCTCCCACGGGGTGCGGCCGCAGATAGGCCATACAGTCGCCAGCGCCGCCGAAGCGCTGGCCGGGCTGGAGGCCGGCGTACGCAGCTTTACCCACCTCTACAACGCCATGAGCGGGTTGCATCACCGCCGCCCCGGAGTCGTGGGGGCGGCGCTGGCCGAGGCCGGCTGGGCCGAGATAATCGCCGACGGCAGACACGTTGACCCGCTGGCGGTCAAGGTCGCCCTGCGGGCCATTCCCAACCTCTACGTAGTAACCGACGCGGTGGCCGCCGCGGGCATGCCCGCGGGCAGCTACCAGCTAGGCAGCTACACGGTTTTCAAGAAAAGCGACGGCGTCTTCCTGGAAGACGGCACCCTGGCCGGCAGCGCCCTGACCATGGATCAGGCGCTCAGGAACCTGGTCGACTGGGGGCTCGAGCTGGCCGAGGCGGTCAGGCGTGTCAGCACCCTGCCGGCAGAGTACATGGGCTGGTCCGACCTGGGCGTCATCAAAAGCGGCGCTCAGGCCGACTTGGTAGTGCTCGACGACGATCTAGAAATAGAGGAGGTTTACGTTGCCGGAAAACGAGTCTACGCCCGCCAGTAGCCTGATGCTCAGCGAGGCGCGAGAGGCGCCCGCGGTCGCCGAAAAGCTGCTGGCTGAGAACGCCGCCGAGGTCCGCTCGCTGGCGCGCTTTTTGCGCAGTAAACAACCCGCCTTCGTGCAGACCATAGCCCGCGGCAGCTCGGATCACGCCGCCCTTTTTGGCAAGTATCTCTTCGAAGCCCGTCTGGGTTGGGTGACTGCCAGCGCCGCGCCCTCGGTGGTCACCGTTTACGGGGCGCGGCCGCGGCTGAGTGGGGCTTTGGTTCTGGCTCTCAGCCAGTCGGGAGCCAGCCCCGACCTGGTCGAGTCGCTCCAGGCCGCCCGCATGACGGGGGCGCTGACGGTGGCCTTGGTCAACGTCGAGGACTCGCCGCTGGCGAAGGCGGCGGAGGTGGTTCTGCCGCTGCACGCCGGAGCGGAAAAGAGCGTGGCCGCCACCAAGAGTTACCTGGCGACGCTGGTGGCGCTGGCGCAGCTGGTCGCGGCGGTGGAAGAGGCGAACGACCTGGAAGCAGCGCTGGCGGCGCTGCCCGAGCAGATGGCCCTGGCCGCTGCGACCGACTGGAGCGGCGGGCTCGAGCTCTTCGCGAACGTCAGCGACTCGTACGTAGTGGGTCGCGGCTACGCCTTCGCCGTCGCCAATGAGATGGCTTTGAAACTCAAAGAAACCAGCGCCCTGCACGCCGAGTCCATTTCCGCCGCGGAGCTGCTGCACGGCCCGCTGGCGATAGTCGGCCCCGGCTACCCCATTTTGGCGCTGGCGCCCTACGACCGACCCTACCCCCAGGTGCTGCAGTTGCTGCAAAGCCTCAAGGAAAAGGGGGCCGAACTGGCGGTCGCCGCCAGCGAGAGCGAGGCGCTGCAGCTGGCGGACGCGCCCTTGCCTTTGCCCCGCCGTTTCCACCCCGTGCTCGACAGCGTGCTGGCGGTACAGGCCTTTTACCCCTTCGCCGAGAGGTTGGCGCGCCAGCGCGGCTTTGACCCCGACAAGCCGCGCAACCTGCAAAAGGTGACCCGCACCGTTTGACCCCGCCGTGGCGGCATGGCTATATTGCGGTCACGGAGGTATGTATGCACGGTTTCGCCGCGGCGGTGGTCATCGGGCTGGCGGCCGCTCTGCTAGACGTCATTCCGATGTTGTTACAAAAGCAAGACAAGCACGCCAACCTGGCGGCTTTTTGCACTGGCTGGCGCTGGGAATTATTATCCCCTACGTTTCCTGGAACGTTGCCCCCTGGCTCAAGGGCCTCGTACTGGCCGAGCTGCTGGCGCTGCCGATAATCGCCATGGTGATAAAGGAAGACGCCCGGGCCTGGCTGCCCATCTCGCTTTTCTCGGCCGCGTTAGGGGCCATGGTGGGCCGGGCCGGCTCGCTCTGGGTTTGAACCGCCCCGTCGAGTCGCGAGCGATGGCGCCTGGCCAAGGCGCGGCGACCGCAGGCGGCCCTGCGCCCGCCCGGCTGCGCGACTTGAAAAAGGTTAAGCACACGCGCTAGCCGCGTGCAGCGATGACGCTCACGACAGCAGCGATGAACACCAGACCGCCCAGCATCAGCGCGAGGGTCCATGTCGTCGCCGCGCCCAGCAGCGTCAGCACGACTACCAACGCCCCGAGCAGGGCGATCCCGACGCCCGCCAGGCGATTGCCACGCCTCCACGTTTCGCGACTTTTCATAGTGGCGGGCGTGCGCAGACCGAACCAGTGATTGGGTTCCAGCCGCGAAGCGGCTACGCCGATACCCAATACGGCGAGGACGAGGCCAAGGAATACATTGGTGTAGCGGTCTATGGAGGCGGGATCGCCCGCGGCCAGGTACACGCTGACGGGGTGTAGGAGGGCTATCAGGACGAAGGCGCCGCCCACCGCCAGGGCGATGGGGGCATGTTCCCGGGTGACCTCCAGCGGGGCGGCCCAGACGATTAGAGCTGCGAAAAGCGCCCCTACGGTATACACCAGTGGCATGACTAGAACCTCGACTTTTGACCCCCAGCGGTCGATCTCGCCCGCAAAGTTGAGGTGCGCGGGTATGGTATCGGGCAGGGCGAGGTAAACGGGCCACACCACGAGCCAGACGAGGCCGACGCTAGCGATAAGTCCCAGGGCGATCTTCGTTCGTGCGGTCATCTCCACCTCCTGGCCGACGTAGCCTCTAGCCGTAAACGAGATCGGCCATAAGGGTAAGCAGCGCCACCGCCGCCATCAAGCAAAAGAAACGGCGTGCGTCCATGGCATGGGCCGGCGGCGCGTCTGGCTGCTGGGAAGGGATAGAGCGCACGGACCAAGAAGGCGTAAGCCGGCGCGAAGGTCCAGCGTAAAGCCTCGAGCGGCAGCCGGCGGACCAGACACGCCCCAATGAAGATAAGGGCTCCGGTCGCCGCAAGTCGCAACGCCTGCGTGCGCTGGTGTGGCGACAGGTAGAGCGCCGCCGCCAGTACTGGCGGCGGCCATCCTTGCGTGAGGCGCAACCAGGAAAAGGCCATTTCAGGAGAAGGCCCCGAGAATCCCCAACACCACTTCTAGCGCGCCCATTCCCACGAGTAACCAGCCCAGGGCGCGGTTGCCTTGGCTATATGGCGATTTTTCTTGTGAGTGCGCCAACATATCCCAGCCGATCCACGAAACGACAACTCCCAAGGCCAGATTGCGCAGCGGCTGCAAAAAGCCGGGAGGCGTCAGCAGGACTATCCCCAAAGCCAGCGCCGCCGCAGCCAGCGCCGGCCCTACGGACCAGCGCGAGGGTGAGCGGCGTAGCAAAAAGCTGAAGCTGAGATAAAAGGCCAGCGCCAGCACAAAGGCGGTAAGAACCGCTCCGAACATGTACTCATTCTAGCACGCCTCAAACCGCATGCTCGTTAGGCGACTAAATTCAGGCTCCGCCCAGCCCCGCTTCCCCGCGGATCTTGGCCTTGGGTATTACCTGGGTGGCGTCTTTCTTTTTGTCTGGGTCTTTGTCGCCGCCGGCGAGAGGCTCGCCGTTCAGCACGCTTATGAACTGCTGGGCGTTCAGGGTTTCTACTTCCAGGAGGGCCTCGGCAACGCGCTCGAGCTCCGCTTTCTTGTCTTTTAGCAGCGTGGTGATGCGCTCGTACTGTTCGTCTATCAGCTTTCTGACCGCCTCGTCTATCAGGTGAGCCGTATGCTCAGAGTAGCGCCGCACCTCGTGCCCGCCCAGGTAGGTGTCCTGCCTCTCCTGGTAGGCCACCTGACCAAACTCGGGGTGCATACCCCACTCGGTGATCATGCGCCAGGCCAGCTCGGTAGCTTGGCGGAAATCGTTCTCGGCTCCGGTGGTGACGTCGTCGAAAACCAGCTCTTCCGAGGCGCGTCCGGCGAGGGCGACGGCTATCTGGTCGAGCAGGCGCTTCTTGGTCCAGTGCAGTACGTCCTCGCGCTCGGGCATCATGAAACCGAGGGCGCGCCCGCGCGGCATGATGGTGATCTTGTGCACCCCGTCGGCGTGCTTCAGGTAGTGAGCCGCCAGCGCGTGCCCCGCCTCGTGATAAGCGGTTATGCGCTTGTCGGCTTCGCTGAAGACCATGCTCTTCTTGGCCGGGCCCATGGTAACGCGGTCGGCGGCTTCTTCCAGGTCCTTCATGGTTATCTTGCGGCGGCGTTCACGGGCGGCCAGCAGGGCCGCTTCGTTGAGGAGGTTTTCCAGGTCTGCGCCCACGAAGCCAGGAGTGCGACGTGCTACCAGGGCCAGGTCCACGTCCTCGGCCAGCGGTTTGCCCACCGCGTGAATGCGCAAAATCTGCTCGCGGCCGCGTATGTCGGGGGCGTCTATGGAAACCTGCCGGTCAAAGCGCCCCGGCCGCAGCAGCGCCGGGTCCAGCACGTCGGGGCGGTTTGTGGCGGCCATGATGATAACGCTGGTTTCTTTATCGAATCCGTCCATTTCCACCAGCAGTTGATTGAGGGTCTGTTCGCGCTCGTCGTTGCCGCCGCCGAAGCTGCCGCCGCGTTTGCGCCCTACGGCGTCAATCTCGTCTATGAAGATGATGCAGGGCGAGTTCTTTTTGGCGGTTTCGAAGAGGTCGCGCACGCGCGCGGCGCCGACGCCCACGAACATCTCCACGAAGTCGGAACCGCTGGCGGCTATGAAGGGCACGCGCGCCTCGCCCGCCACCGCGCGGGCTATGTGGGTCTTGCCCGAACCGGGAGGCCCAACCAACAAGACGCCGCGGGGAATGCGCGCCCCCATGCGGTGGAAGCGCTCCGGCGACTTGAGGAACTCTACTATCTCCCCCAGCTCTTCCTTGGCCTCTTCGGCGCCGGCTACGTCTTTGAAAGACGTCTTGGGAGACTCGGCGAGCACCTTGGCGCGGCTCTTGGTAAAGCCGAAGGCGCCGCCGCCGTCGCCGGCGCGAGAACCCCTGGATAGGTACCAGAATACGGCGAATAGTACGCCGATAATCAGGATGGGTATGAGAATGCTGGTTAGCATGCTGCTGCTGCGCGGCGCTTGCACCCTGACCTCGATACCGCGGGATACCCAGTCGCTAAGCGACTGATCGCTGGGCGGCGCGGGCAGGTAGGTGGTAAAACGGCTGCCGTCTTTGAGAAGGCCGTATATCTTGTTGTCTTCGACCACGATCTGTTGCACCTTGCCGGACTGCACTTCGCTGATGAAGGTAGAGAGGCCCAGGTCTGCGGGTTTTTGCGCGGGGCTGGTCATTGCTACGTTGACCGCCCAGATGGCTCCTATCAGCAGGAGCAGTATCAGCCAGATAGCGGCGCCGTTCTTACGCGTGTTCATCTCCGATCTCAGACTACACCTTTACAGATGAGTATTTTTCGAAGGCGTTAGTGTTGGCGATGTTTAAATATGATAATAATACACTCAAGTCTATTGACAGCTACATATTGCGGTGATATACTTCTCATGGAGTTAAGAAGGGAGCGTGAATCATGGCTAAAGCCGTAGGAATCGATCTGGGAACTACAAACAGCGTAATAGCGACAATGGAGGCGGGTAAGCCCGTCGTCTTGGAAAATGCCGAGGGCGAACGCACAACGCCGTCGGTGGTGGCCTTCAAAGAAGGCGAGACCATAGTAGGACGCCTGGCCAAGCGTCAGGCGGTGCTAAATCCCGAAGGGACGATATTCGAGGTCAAGCGCTTTATCGGGCGCGGCTGGGACGAGGTTCAGGAAGAGGCTAAGAGAGTCCCCTACCGCGTCGAGAAAGGCCCGGACGGGGGAGTACGCATCCGCGTTGGCGACAAGCTCTATACCCCCGAGGAGATAAGCGCCTTCATCCTGCGCAAGCTGGCCGACGACGCCGCCAAGAAGCTGGGGGAGCCGGTCAAGAAGGCGGTCATCACCGTGCCCGCCTATTTCAACAACAGCCAGCGCGAGGCCACCTCCAACGCCGGCAAGATCGCCGGGCTGGAGGTGCTGCGCATCATCAACGAACCCACCGCCGCGGCGCTGGCCTACGGCCTGGACAAGAAGGGCAGCGAGACCGTGCTGGTCTTCGACCTGGGCGGCGGCACCTTTGACGTGACCATCCTAGAAGTAGGCGAGGGCGTTTTTGAGGTCAAGTCTACCGCCGGCGACACCCACCTGGGCGGTTCCGACATGGACCACAAGATCGTTGACTGGCTCGCCGGGGAGTTCAAAAAAGAACACGGGGTAGACCTCAAGGCGGACCGCCAGGCTTTGCAACGCCTCATCGAGGCCGCCGAGAAGGCCAAGATAGAGCTTTCTAGCACACCGGAAACCACCATCAGCCTGCCCTTCATCGCCATAGATCCGGTGAGCAAGACGCCGCTGCATCTGGAGAAGAAACTTACCAGGGCGCAGTTCGAAGATCTCATCCAAGACCTCCTCAAGAGGGTGCGCGGCCCGGTAGAGCAGGCCCTAAAAGACTCAGGGCTCAGCGCCAGCCAGCTCAACGAGGTAATACTCGTCGGCGGCGCTACGCGCGTGCCGGCGGTGCAGCGTATCGTCAAGGAGATGCTGGGTAAAGATCCCAACCAGCAGGTCAACCCAGACGAAGCGGTAGCTCAGGGCGCGGCCATTCAGGCGGGTGTTCTCACCGGTGAAGTCGAGGACGTAGTTCTGCTCGACGTCACCCCGCTGAGCTTGGGCGTAGAGACCAAGGGCGGCGTGATGACGGTGCTCATCCCGCGCAACACCACCATTCCCAGCCGTAAGTGCGAGACCTTCACCACCGCCGAGCACAACCAGACGGTCGTGGAGATCCACGTCTTACAGGGCGAGAGGCCGATGGCGGAGGCCAACAAGTCTCTCGGCCGCTTCAAGCTGGAGGGAATTCCGCCGATGCCCGCGGGCGTGCCGCAGATAGACGTCTGCTTTGACATAGACGCCAACGGTATTCTGCACGTCAGCGCCAAGGAGAAGACCACCGGCAAGGAGGCCTCCATCAAGATAGAGAACACCACCACTCTTTCCGAAGACGAGATAGAGCGCATGGTCAAGGAGGCCGAGGCCCACGCCGAGGAAGACAAGAAGCGCAAGGCGCACATCGAGCTGAAGAACAACCTCGACACCGCCCGCATCCAGGCGGAGAGGCTGATGGAAGAAAAGAAGATCGAGGGTGAAGCCAAGAACAGCCTCGAGTCCGCCGTCGCCAAGGCCAAAGAGCTGGTAGAGAAAGACGGCTCTGACGAAGACCTCAAGAAAGCCACCGAAGAGCTGCTGGCGGCGGTGCAGGCTTACGAGCAGGCTGCTACGGCCGCCGCTGGCGCCCAACAAAGCGACGCCGCACAGCAGGGCGGCGAAGAGGGCGAAGACGTCATAGACGCCGACTTCAAACCAGCCGACTAGACGGCGTAGCCGGCCGAGGGGCGCTTGCCCCTCGGCCGCGGGCGCGAGGTGAAAGGTGAAAGAGAAACGCGACAACCAAGACGAGCAGGCCGCGGAGCGACTGCGGGAGGAAGAGCGGCAGTTACTGCAAGAGGCCGAGCAGGCCAGCGCCGAGCTCGACAAGGCCAGGACGGAGCTGGAGCACGCCGAAAAGGAAGTGCAAACCTTGAAAGACAAATACGTGCGTTTGCTGGCCGAGTTTGACAACTACCGCAAGCGCATGCAGCGGGAGGTGGAGTCGGCCCGCAAAGACGGTGAGGTCAAGGCTATCCGCGCATTGCTGCCGGTGCTGGACGACCTGGAGCGGGCGCTCGAGCACGCCGGCGCCAAACCCGAAGCCATCGCCGAGGGCGTCAGCGCGGTCCACCAAGGCTTCCACCGCATACTCGCCAGCCTGGGCGTCGAGCAGGTACCCGGAGAAGGTCAACCCTTCGACCCCAATTTTCACGAGGCCGTCGGCGTCGTTGAAGGGGAGGAAGACGAGAAGGTGGCTCAGGTTTACCAGAAGGGCTACCGCTACGGAGAGCAGCTGGTCCGCCCGGCGCGGGTGGCGGTGACGAAGAAAAAAGGTACGTAGTGTGTGGTAGGTGGTGCGTGGTTTTGACCACGTACCACGAACCACGCACCACGAACGGAGACTATGGACTACAAAGACTACTACGCCATCCTCGGAGTACCGCGCAGCGCCAGCCAAGACGAGATCAAACGAGCCTACCGCAAGCTGGCGCGCCAGTACCACCCCGACGTCAACAAGGATCCGGGGGCCGAGGAGAAGTTCAAAGAAATCGGCGAGGCCTACGCGGTGCTCTCGGATCCGGAAAAGCGCAAGGTCTACGACCAGTACGGCACTGCCAAAGCTCCGCCGCCACCTCCTCCGGGGGGTTGGCACGTGGAGGGCTCGCCCGAGGACTTTTCCGACTTCTTCCAAACACTCTTTGGCGGCGGGTTGGGCGACCTCTTTGGCGTCGGCAGTCGCCGCAGCGCGCGCGGCCCGCGGCGCGGGCGCGACTACCAGGCGGAGATTACCCTGCCGCTGGAGGTCGCTTACCACGGCGGCCAGCAGACCATGCAGATAGGCGACGAGCGTCTTAGCGTCAACATTCCCGCGGGTGTGCGGCCGGGGCAACGCATCCGTCTGCCCGGCAAGGGCGCCGCCGGCAACCCTCCTGGCGACCTCTACCTGACGGTGCGCTTGCAGCCCAGCCCCACGTTCCGCTTGCAGGGCGACGACGTATACACCACGGTAGAAGTACCGGCGCCGCTGGCGGTGGTGGGCGGCAAGGTTAAAGTGCCGACGCTAGACGGTTTCGTCGAGCTCACCATCCCGCCGCGCACCCAGGCGGGCCGTAAGCTGCGCCTACGCGGCAAGGGTTGGCCCAAGAAAGGCGGCGGGCGCGGCGATCAGTACGCCGAGGTCAAAATAGTCATTCCCCAGCACCCCAGCCACGAGGAAGAGCGCCTTTACCGTGAGCTGGCCGAGCTCCTCAAGAAACGGGGGGTGGTGTCATGAACGCGCTGGTGCGTAGCGAGCGCTACCCGGCGGAGCTGCTTTGCAGGGAGGGGCTGGCTATTTCTACGATCGAGGGTTACGTCGAGATAGGCTTCGTCGAACCATTCGAGATTGCCGGCGAGTGGTACTTCAGCCGCGAGCAGGTGGAGCGTCTTTTCCGCGCCGAGCGCATCCGCCGCGAACTGGGGGCCAACCTGGTGGGAGCGGCGCTGGTAGTGGAGGTGCTGGAACGCTTTGGCTCGTAAAACCGTTACGCGATAAATAGGGGCGCAGCGCCCCTATTTATCGCGCCCGCATGGTAGGAGACGCCTTCTATTCCTTCTATTAATCCACTAATCCACGATGGCGAGGGGCGCTAATCAGGTAAACCCCCGTTTCTAAACAGACAAAGGTCGTGCGGGTTATTCGAAGGTTACATTTTCACCTCCCTTTTACACAGCGCGATATAATTTCTTAGATGTCGGAGAAATATCTCCCTTACAAGGTCTTGCAAGAAGTGCGGGTGGAGGAGTTTTTGCGCGTCTTGCAGGTGGACGGACCAACGGGGCCGGGCAGGCTCTACTGGTTCGAGGTGAGGGAGCCGGAGGCGCGGGCGGCCTTTTTTCGTTTTCGCAAGGCGCTGCGGGCGCTCGAAAGCTTGGGGGTCTTGCCGGGCGGCCTGGAGATAAGCGCCAAACCGGGCCGTTATTACGTCTTCTGGCCTTCGCTGAGCGCACCCTCGGCCCTGCCCGCCAAGGGTAGAAAAGTCGTTCAGGAAGTGGGGAGGGTGCTGGCGTCGTTGCTGCCGCTCGGCTACGCGCTGCCGGATTTGGACATACGCTACGGCGAGAGAGGCCTTGAGGTGGCGGATCTGGACCCTCTGGCCGAGCACGCGGAAGAAGAGGCGGCGCGTCTAGGGGGGCGTTTTATACGCAACGCACCCAGGGCCAAAGCCCGCCGCGGCCTTTCTGCGCACTCCTGGCTGCCGGGCTTGCTCTTCGCCGCAGTCGGTATTTTGCTGTTGCTGGCGGCGGGATACCGTTACCTCAATCCTCCCGTGTACGTTCTGCCGGATCTGCGCGGCCTTTCGCCGCGCGAGGCGGTGCAGAAGCTGCGCTCTAGCGGTCTCAACGTGGTCTTTAGCGAGATTAGCGAGCCAAAGAAGCCGCGCGACGTCATCGTCGAGCAAAATCCTGACCCGGGCGCCAGGGTAAAACCGGGGAGGCGTCTGGAACTGCTGCTCAACCGCCCTAAGGAGGGTCGGGTTCCCAACGTGGTTGGTCAGCCCCTGGAAAAGGCGCAGCAGCAGCTGCTCGACTCGGGATATCTGCCGGCGGGTAGCGGCTCGGCTTTTAGCAACAAACCGGCCGACACGGTCATCGCCAGCGCCCCGCCGGTAGCGGCGCCGCTACCGGCGGGCTCGGGAGTCAAGCTGCTGGTTTCCCAGGGGCAACCGCCGCGCAATACCATGCTGCCCGACCTCAAAGGCCTCAGTCTGGACCAGGCCAAGTACTTGATTTCGGTGGCCGAGTTGCGGCTGGGCGAGGTAAAGCAAGAGCCTTCGCCAGAGCCCAACGGCACGGTGATCGCGCAGTCTCCGCCGCCCGGTGTAGATCTGGCGGCGGGCAGCCCGGTGACTCTCACCTTGGCTACCAAGGCCGAGGTCCTGCTGCCCGAAAACAACCTGCTCGAGCCCCAGCCTCAGCCCGAACAACCCGCGAGCGACGAATCCCCCCAGACCGCGCCGCCGCAAACGCCGCCGAGCGTCAGTCTGGCCGCCGGCGAGCGTGTAGTTCCCATCAAGGTAGCCCTGCCCAAGCAGAGTAACAGCGCCACCGTACACGTCCGCTTGGTGGTAAAAGACGACAGCGGCGAACGTACGCCAATAGACACCTTTGCGCCCGTGGGCACCAGTCTGCAGGGCAGCGTAAAGGTCAAGGGCGACGCCCATTTCCAGCTCTACCTCGACAACTTCCTATATCAACAGTGGACCAGCAAGGCCCCCTGAATCCTAGAAAGTCAACACCTTAACGCCCCTGCTGAGACGCTGGTAAAGGCTAGGGTGACCGCGCGAATCGTCGGCCAGCTTTATGCCCAGGGAGGCGATTTCCTCGTGCACTCCAAAGGCGCGGGCGCAGTAGGCGCAGGCGATAACCTGTGGCCTCAGCTCTTCCAGGCGGGCGTGGTACTTGTGCCCCGCTTTCGCCAGTAGCGGCAGCCAGCGCGTGGCGGCGCCGTCGAAGATGACCTCGACCGCGGCGCCGTGCGCCGCCGCGTCGCTGGCGCTTTCCAGGCCGTTGGCCAGGCGGCCCAGGTCGCCATGGCTCTCGGTATCGGCGAGAATTACGATTGCTAGTTCCATGACTCTTTTTACGCGTAGCGCCACCTTTCTTGTGTATCCTGGCCTACACTGGGAGCATGGCTAACGAGAAAGGCATAATAGACCGGCTTCACTACACCGATTCCTGGCGCCTTTTCAGGATACTGGCGGAGTTCGTGGACGGCTTTGAGACCCTATCGGCAATAGATGTGCCGCTGGTCTCCGTTTTCGGCTCCGCCCGTTTTGGCCCTGAAACGGCCGCCTACGCGGAGGCGCAGCGGCTGGGCCGTGAACTGGCTCAGGCTGGCTTCGGCGTCGTCACCGGCGGCGGCCCGGGGATAATGGAGGCAGTTAACAAAGGGGCTTTCGAAGCGGGTGGCGTTTCCGTGGGGTTAAATATCGAGCTGCCCCACGAGCAGCGTCCCAATCACTACCAGACGCACAGCCTGCTCTTCCGTTACTTCTTCGTACGCAAGGTGATGTTCGTGCGCTACGCCGTCGGCTTCGTCGTCATGCCCGGCGGCTTCGGCACCCTGGACGAGCTCAGCGAGGTGCTCGTGCTGCTGCAGACCGGCAAGGTGCACGAGTTTCCCCTCTTCGCCATGGACCGCGCCTACTGGCAGGGGCTGGAACGCTGGATCCACGACTCTTTGCTGGCGCAAAAGGCAATTTCCGCCGGCGATGAAAAACTGCTGCGACTGGTAGACGAGCCTGCAGAGATAATCGCCGCCTTGCGCGCCGAGGAGTAGCCTTGCTGGAGAACCCTTTTTGGCGAGACGGCCTGCTGGTGGCGGGGGTGGACGAGGCGGGCCGCGGTGCGCTGGCGGGGCCCTTGGTCGTGGCCGCGGTGGTGTTGCCGCGCGGCAGGTACCCTTACCGCGACTCTAAAAAACTGAGCCCGCGCCAGCGCGAGATTCTGCTGGATCACATTCTGCAGACGGCGCTGGCCTGGGCGGTAGCCGCGACCAGCGCCGCCGAGATAGACCGGCTTGGGGTGCTCAAAGCCACTCACCGTGCCGCTTATACAGCCCTGGACCGGCTGAGGCTGCGTCCGCAAGCGGTAATTACCGACTATCTATTTCTCAGTCTGGATACGCCGCTGCTTTCTCCGCCTCGAGCCGAAGACAATAGCCCCAGCGTGGCCGCCGCTTCCATCCTGGCCAAGGTGGTGCGCGACCGCATAATGATCGGGCTCGATAAACTCTACCCGCAGTACGGCTTTGCCGCTCACAAGGGTTACGGGACGGCCCGCCACCTGCAAGCGCTGCGGCGCTACGGCCCGGCAGAGGTGCATCGCCGCCGTTTTGCTCCGGTAGCGCGGTCGCCGCTGCTGTAACCCTTGAGCTATCCTTAATCTTGCTTTTACTTTTAGCGCCGCCTCGTCAAATACACTTAGACAGGAGGCGAGATGAAAAAACTACTGTTTACCGTATCGTTGCTTGTCTTGCTGAGCGCCTGTCGGGTGGTGGTCACTCCCGCAGACGTTTCGCTGGGCGTCAGCGGGTCATATAGCCCCGTCATCAGCCGTTTCGAGCCGGACCGCGGCGTCGGCGCCAGCTACCGCGTCGGCGAAGAGGTCAGGTTCATCATCACCCTGCAACGCAGCGGTTACCTGAGCCTGGTGGCCATCGATCCCGACGGTCGCAGCTACGAGTTCGAGCACGGCGTTTATCTGGCTGCGGGCACCTACGTGCTGCCGCTGGCGCAGATGCGTCACCGCTACGTCGTTGACTACCCTACGGGCCGCCAGATAGTCAAAGCCGTTTTCACGGATACCCGGCCTAGCGGCGTCAGGTTTCAGGGTGTATACAGCAACGACGGCTTCAAGGAAAGGCTGCGGCTCTACTTCAATCAAAGCTACGCCAGCGTGCGCGACGTGGCGCAGACCTACTTTTACATTTCTACGTACTAGTGCGGTCTTCTCACGCTGCGCTCCCCTTGCGTGATATGCATCTAGCCGCATATAATCAAGCCGTAACGTGAGTTGCACATAAAGGAGGTTTCTAGATGAAGCGTCGTGATTTTATGAAGAAGGCAGCCGTTGGCGTTGCTGCGAGCAGCGTTTTCGGCCCGGTATTCGCTCAGACCAGTAAGAGGGTGCGCTGGCGCATGACCACCAGCTGGCCCAAGTCGCTCGATACGATATTTGGCGGGGCGCAGACCATCGCCGACCGCGTCAAAGCGATGACCGACGGCAAGTTCGATATCCGCGTCTACGCCGCCGGCGAGATCGTTTCCGGGCTCAAGGTGGTGGACGCGGTGCAGCAGGGCACCGTACAGGCGGGCCATACCGCCGGCTACTACTACATCGGCAAGAACCCGGCCTTCGCCTTCGCCACCGCTCTGCCCTTCGGCCTCAACTTCCGCCAGCAGAACGCCTGGCTCTACGACGGCAACGGCAACAAGATGCTCAATGAGATGTTCGCCGATTTCAACATGATCGGCTTCCCCGCCGGCAACACCGGCGTGCAGATGGGCGGCTGGTTCCGCAAGGAGATCAACAGCGCTTCCGACCTCAAGGGCCTCAAGATGCGCATCCCCGGCCTGGGCGGCAAGGTAATGTCGCGCCTGGGCGTGACCGTACAGGTTCTCGCCGGCGGCGACATCTTCCCCGCTCTGGAGCGCGGCGCCATTGACGCCACCGAGTGGGTCGGCCCCTACGACGACGAAAAGCTCGGTTTTTACAAAGTAGCCAAGTACTACTACTACCCCGGTTGGTGGGAGCCGGGCCCCACGCTGCACACCTTCGTCAACCTCAAGGCCTGGAACGCCCTGCCCAAGGAGTACCAGCAGATCTACAAGACCGCCGCGGCGCAGGCCAACCAGCAGATGATGGTGGACTACGACTTCAAGAACCCGCCCGCCTTCAAGCGCCTGCTCTCCAAGGGCGTCAAGCTGCGCCGCTTCTCCAACGACATCATGAGCGCCGCGCAAAAAATGTCTTTCGAGCTTTACGAGGAGCAGGCCGCCAAAGACGCCTTCTACAAGAAGGTCTACGCCGACTGGAAGGCCTTCCGCAAGGACATCTATCGCTGGTACGGCACCGCCGAGTCCGCTTACCTGCAGTTCGTCGCTGCGCACTCCTAGGCTCGAGCCTGAACGGTCAACCCCCGGCGTGCGCCGGGGGTTCTTTTTACCTGAGAGCGGGTTTTAGTAACCGGAAGAGGCGACCCCCAACAGCCAGGTGGCGATCTCCGGGAAGACGATCATCAGCACCAAACCGATCACCTGGATAATTATAAAAGGCACCGCGCCGCGGTAGATGTGCATGGTGGTGACCTCCGGCGGAGAGACGCCGCGCAGATAGAAGAGAGAAAAGCCGAAAGGCGGTGTCAGGAAGGAGGTCTGCAGGTTCATCCCGATCATGATGCCGAACCAGACAAGCGCCAGCCGCGCTGGCTCTGCGGCGTTGGGGAAGAGGGGCGCCAGCAGGGTAGCCGCCGGTCCGGCGACCAGCGGGATGATGATGAAGGCGATCTCGAAGAAATCGATGAAGAAGCCCAGGATGAAGATTATCAGGTTGACCACGAACAAAAATCCCACCCAGCCGCCGGGCAGATTCATGAGCATGTCGGTAACCCAGATGTCGCCGTAGAGGCCGCGGAAGACCAGCGAGAAGGCGCGCGAACCGATGAGGATGAGCATTACCATGCTGGTCAGCTTGGCGGTGCTGTCCATGGTTTCCAGCAGCGCCTTGAGGGAGAATTTGCCGTAGATGAAGGCCAGCAGAATCGCTCCCAGGCCGCCGAAGGCGCCCGCCTCGGTGGGGGTGGCCCATCCGGCAAAAATACTACCGAGCACCAGCAGAATGAGCACCAGCGGCGGCATCATCACCAGCATGACCTCTTTGAAGAGCAGCCAGCCGCCCATGTCGCGTTCTTCCAGGGGTAGCGCCGGTGCTGACTTGGGACTGAATATCGCAACGATAATGACGTAGATAATATACATCAGCGCCAGGCTTACTCCGGGAATGAACGAGCCTACGAATAGATCGCCCACCGAGACGCCCAGCTGGTCGGCCAGCACGATCAAAACGATCGATGGCGGTATTACCTGCCCCAGGGTGCCGGAGGCGGCTATCACCCCCGTGGCCAGCTCTTTCGAATAGCCGTAGCGCAGCATTACCGGCAGGCTGATGAGGCCCATCGCCACCACCGTCGCGCCCACCACACCGGTCGCGGCCGCCAGCAGGGCGCCCACCACCACCACCGAGATGGCCAAGCCGCCGCGCAAGGGGCCGAAGAGGATGCCCATGGTCTTGAGCAGATTCTCGGCCAGGCCGGAACGCTCCAGCATCGTTCCCATGAATATGAAGAAGGGTACGGCCAGCAGGGTGTAGTTTTCGTAGATGGCGAATATGCGCTCGGGCAGAGCCGACATCAAGTTGAAACTCATCATCCCCTGCGACATGCCTATGAGCATGAAGACCAGCGAGGTGCCGGCCAAAGAAAAGGCCACCGGAAAGCCGGTGAAGATGAATATGAAAGCGCCGACGAACATCAGGGGGCCCAGCAGATCGGGATTCATAACGCCAGGTCCTCCTTTTCTTCTACCAGCGATTCGTCTTCTATTCCTTTGATAACGGCGATCTTCTTTATCAATTCGCTAATACCCTGCAGGAAGAGCAGCGCGAACGCGACGATTAGAGCGGCTTTGATAGGGTAGCGCGGCAGGCCGCCCGGGTCAGGGGATATCTCGCGTATCTTCCACGAATCGTAGACGATGGGGAACGAGGTGTACAGCACGATTGCGGTGAACGGCAGCAAAAACAAGATTATGCCAAAAACGTCAACCCAGGCTTTGCCGCGGGGGGAAAGGCGTGAATAGATGACGTCTACTCTCACGTGAGCGTCGTGCCTGAGGGTGTAGGCGGCGCCCCACAAAAAGACCAAGGCGAACATGTACCACTGCAGTTCTATATAAGTGTTAGAGCTCAAGTCCACGCCGATGGTCTGCGCCAGCTTGCGCGTTACGGCGTTATAAACTCCTATTAATATCATAGCCAGCGTCAGCCAGGAGACCATCTTGCCCATGAACTCATTGAGAACGTCAATGGCCCTGGCGATGCGTAGAAGTGCTTGCACTGGATTCCTCCTTTCCTACAGCACGCCTTCAATGCTACCCGGATTGCGCATCTATATTCAAGCTAGCGAACGTCCCGGATGTTGCGTACGAAAAAGGCGCCGAGCAAAAATCCCGCAGCGGCTACCATGAACAGCACGGTGTAGCCCGATCCCGCCCTGGTGCGGTTCAATAAATCTACCAATCCCCCCATCATCCCCGCAATAATTTGCGGGATGACTATCGAGGTCTGCCAGATGCCCATGTCGGTGGCGTAGGCGTCCGGGCTCTTTAGCACGTCCGTAGCCAGAGCCCAGTCTACGGCGACGTAAGCGCCGTAACCCATGCCAAAAACCAGAGCGATAAAAACCAGGATCTGGTAGTCGGGGAAGAGTATCAGCGGCAAAATGACGAGCGCCATGGTGACGCCGGAAACGTATATCGGCAGCTTGCGGCCCACTTGGTCCGACCAGCGGCCGGCGGGTACCGAGCTGAGAGCGCCGCCGAGCGATATCACCAGGCCTAGCAGGGCCACGGCTTGGAAAGCCTGCGTGGCTAGGCGGCGCCCCGCGAAGCTAAAGACCCTGACCACGTCGGCCAGGTAGTACTGCAGGTAGGTCTGCACCACGTACTGGCCGAACATCACCAAAAAGCGCGTAGCCCAGACCCAGCGGAAGTCCGGGTTTTGCCAGGGGGCCGCCATGCTCTCCCAAAAGCCCTCGCGGCGGGGCGCAGCGCCGGCCGGTTCGCTGATGAACAACAGGGTCCAGGCGGCCGCCGCCAGGTTGAGCAGCGCGGTCAGAACGAACAAGGAGGGCAGGCTCCGCAGCAAAAATCCCGCGGCGCCCGCGGCTATCTGAGCGCCTACCTGTAGAGCTCCCATCCATCCTGAGGCGGCGCCGCGGTGTTCCTGAGCCACCAGGTCGGGGATTAGCGCCGAGTAGGGGCCGGTGCCCAGGTCATCGGCCAGCTGCAGGAGCAGGTAGGCGGCGAAGAGGCTCCAGTAGCTGCTAGTAAAGGCCATCCACAGCAAGGCGGCGGCGGTGAGTAGCGAGCCGGCGGCCAGGTAGGGCAGGCGCTTGCCCCAGCGGGTTGGGAAGCGGTCGGAGATGTATCCGAAGACGGGGGGCCCTACGAAGGCCATGATCGCGCCGACGCCGAAGAGCAGCCCCAGCTTGGTGGCTTTTTCGGCGGGGTCCACCAGCTGGGCCACCCGCGCCGGCAACAACACCAGTAGCACTAGGAACCACTTGAAGCTGGTGGCGAACCAGTACGTGGACAGGGTGATGAACCACGGCGTGCTGTGGCGTCGCATACGCTATTTTAATCTTTTTCGCCCGTGCTAGAGGCCTACGGCTTCGGGCACCACCAAGAGAGGTATTTCGGAAGCGTAGAGCAGCCCCACGACGTTGCGCCCCAGGCGCGTCCAGTGGCTGCTCTTGGCCTTGGAGCCGACCACTATTACGTCGGCGGCGAACTCGCGTGAAAGGTCGAGCAGGCCGTCTATCTCCTCGCCGCGCG
>JALSMT010000057.1 GCA_026987375.1 Thermaceae bacterium
GCCAGCAGCCGTTCGCCGAGGGGCAGGGGTTGCGCGCCAGAATAGAAGACCACCCCCAGGTGGAAGTGTTTGCCTGCGTCTTCCCGCAGGGCTTGCAGGCCGCTCGTCGCCCGGCGCGGCAGTTTGCCGGCCAGCTTGACCTCCACGCCCACCAACCGGCCGTCCGGGTGTTCGAGCACCAGGTCCACCTCGGCCCCGCCGCGGGTGCGGTAGTGGGAACGGCGCGGTTCGGGCTCGAGCCAGGAGGCTTGTTTGGCCAGCTCGTCGAGCACGAAGGTTTCGGCCAGCCTCCCCCACAGCCGGCTCGCCCCTTCGGCCCTGTTGCAATCCAGTCCGGTCAGGTAGGCCGCCAGGCCGGTGTCGTTCAAAACGAGCTTGGGCCGCCTGGTGAGCCGCTTCTTGAGGCTCTTCGACCGCGCCGGAATGCGCTCCACGAGAAACAGGCGCTCGAAGAGCTCTTCGTAGCGGCGCGCGCTGGCCGCGGGCAGGCCCAGCTCACCGGCGAGTTGACCCACGTTCTGCGGCGTAGCCGTGGCCGCCGCCAGAGCCCGCAAGAGCGCCAGCGCCCTTTCGGGGTACTCGATGCGGGTCAGGCCCATCAGGTCGCGCTCGATGAGTGCGGTCACGTAGCCGCCGAACCAAGCGCGGCGGTCGCTCTCGTTCTTTTCCAGCGCCGGTGGATAACCGCCCCTGCAGGCGCGCGCGACGAGGTCCGCCTTACCTCCCGGCTGCATGAGCCGAGCGGCGTCGCCAAACAGATCGGCCGCCAGGTTGCGCTCGCTGCGCTCCAGCTCGGCCTGGGCCAGCGGGCGGAGGGTGAGGAACTCGGCCCGGCCCACCAGCGCCGAGGCGGCTTCCGAGCGCGACCTCAACCCTACCGAGCCGGTGAGCAGGAAGCGGCCGGGGCTGCGGTCGGCATCGACCGCCATTTTGACCGCCAGCAACAGCTCGGGCACCCGCTGCACCTCGTCTATGACGGCCGGCCCGGCAAGGCCGGAGAGCAGCCCCACCGGATCGGTGCGGGCCGCCTCCAGCACCGCCGGGTCGTCGAGGGTGTAGTAGGCCATGCCCCGTTCGCCCGCCAGCCGCCGGGCCAGGGTGGTCTTGCCCACCTGGCGGGCGCCGGTGAGGTAGACGACGGGGCTGCGCCCCAGGGCGCGCTCCAGCCGGGGGGCCAGGTAGCGGGGGTACATGACCCGATTATAGCAAAACGCTCACGGTGTGAGTGAATTGCGCTCACGACATGAGCGAATTGACAGGTTTGGCGGCGTCAGCCGGAGAGCGTGCGCTGGAAGAGCGCCCGCACGCCTTCACGGTCCAGCCCCGTGACCACGCGCACGTTGGCCTCCAGGCCGCTCCGCCCGTGGTCGAGGACGAGCTGCCCGCGGCTGTGGGCGCCGCAGGTCTCCACCCAGCCGCGGTGGTGTTCGGCCGACGTGATCAGCCCGGGCTCGAGCGCCGCCGCCATGGCCAGCGGGTCGGGGATGAGCAGCCCCGGAAGCCCCTTTTCCTCCAGGAAGCGCCGGGTGGTGCGGGTGATGGCGGCGTAGAAGCGGGCCTGGGGCGTACCCCGCGCGGCCAGCGCCTCGTGCTCGGCCCAGCTAAGGGGGTGGGCCAGGGTGGTCTCCCAGGTGATGAGGGTCGTTTCGGGAAAGGCCTGAACCACCATCTGCGCCGCCTCGGGATCGTAGTAAAAGTTGAACTCGGCGGCCCAGTGGGGGGTGTTGCCGCGGGCGGCGTGGGCCCCGCCCATGACGACGAGGCGGCGCAGCAGGCGCGGCAGCTCGGGCTCGAGCCTGAGCGCCAGCGCCAGGTTGGTGAGCGGCCCCAGCGCCACCAGGGTGAGCTCGCCGGGGCGCTCGCGCGCGAGCCGCACCAGGGCTGCCGCCGCGTGCTCCATCTGGGGGCGGACCCGGGCGCGGCGCTCCGCCAGGTCGCCCAGGCCGTCTTCGCCGTGGAACTCGGTGGCGTGCACGCGCTCGCCGGGCAACAGGGGCTCGCGCGCGCCGGGGAAGACGGGCACCCCTTCGGCCCCCATCGCGTGCAGCACCTCGAAGACGTTCGGCACCACGTTTTCCAGCGGCACGTTGCCCCCCACCGCGGTCACGGCCACCACCTCGGCGTCCGGGTGGGCCAGGGCCAGCATCAGCGCCAGCGCGTCGTCCACCCCGGCGTCGGTGTCGATAATCAACCCGTGCACAAAGCGTATTGTACGCGCCCAGCCTAGAATGGGGCCATGCCCAAGAGCGACGTCGCCGTCTGCACCACCCTGTCGCTGCACCCCGAAGCGCTCGAGCGCGCGCGAGCGGCGCTGCCCGACGCCGAGACCGTCGCGCGGGCCTCGCTGCTGCTCAAGGCCCTGGCCGACCCCACGCGGATGCGCATCCTGCTGGCAATGAAGCAGGGGGAGTTGTGCGTCTGCGACCTCTCGCACCTGCTGGGCATGAGCCAGAGCGCCATCAGCCACCAGCTGCGCGTGCTGCGTGACAACCGGCTGGTGAGCTGGCGGCGCCAGGGGCGCCAGGTCTTCTACCGGCTCGCCGACCGCCACGTCGAGGAGATTCTGGAAGACGCGCTCGAGCACGCCGGCGAGTAGCGGGGTCCGTTGGTCTTCCATGGGGATGTGCTATATACTTGAACAACTGTTCATATTAGCATAAGGTGGCCCCATGAGCGCCCCGGTACGTGAACTCACCTTCGACGTCGAAGGTTTGGACTGCGCCGACTGCGCGGTCAAGATCGAGAACGCCGTTCGTCGACTGCCCGGCGCCAAGGAAGCGGTCGTGGCCTACGGCAGCGGCAAGCTCTTCGTCAAACTGGACGCCCGGGCCCGTCCCGAAGCGGTGGCCCGGGCGGTGGAACCGCTGGGCTACAAGCTGCGCCCCGAGCGCGAACCGGCCGGCGAGGCGCTCTGGTGGTCCAGCCCCAAGGTGAAGATGCTGGGCGTGAGCGCGGGCTTCATCGTGCTGGCGCTGCTCACCCAGCTGCTGTGGCCCGCCGCGGCCCGCTGGGTCTGGAGCGCGGGCGCCCTGGCGAGCGCCGCCCCGCTGGCCCGCAAGGCCTGGGCGGTGCTCGCCAGCGGCGGCGGCCTCGACATCAACGCCCTGGTCTCGATCGCGGTCCTTGGCGCAATCCTGATAGGCGCCGCCCCCGAGGCGCTGGTCGTCGTCTTCCTCTTCCTGATCGGCGAAGCGCTCGAGGGGCTCGCGGCCTCGCGCGCCCGCGGCACCCTGCGGGAGCTGGCCAAGCTGGCCCCCACCAAGGCGCGGCGGCTCGAGGCGGACGGCCGCGTGCGCGAGGTGCCGGTGGAACTTTTGGCGGTGGGCGAACGCGTCCAGGTGCCCGCCGGGGAGCGCATCCCCGCCGACGCCGTCGCCGTAGAGGGCGCGGGGGCGGTGGACGAGTCGATGCTCACCGGAGAGTCCGCTCCGGTGCCCAAACGCGCGGGCGACCCCATCTACGCGGGCACCGTGCTGCTCGAGGGGCAGCTGGTGGCGCGGGTGTCCGCGCCGACCTCGGACAGCACGCTGGCGCAGATCCAGAAGCTGGTGGAGCGCTCAGGCGCGATGAAGAGCCCTACGACGCGCGTCATCGACCGCTTCGCCCGCTACTACACCCCCCTCGTGGTGGTCGCGGCGGCGCTCGCGGCCGTCGTGCCGCCGCTCTTCTTCGCCCAGCCCTGGGAGGTCTGGGTCTACCGCGGGCTCGCCCTGCTGCTCATCGGCTGCCCCTGCGCGCTGGTGCTCTCGGCGCCGGCGGCCGTCACCTCGGCGCTGGCGCGCGCGGGGCGGATGGGCGTCCTCGTCAAAGGAGGCGACGTACTCGAGACCGCGGGGCGCCTGCGCGCCCTCGCCTTCGACAAGACGGGCACGCTCACC
>JALSMT010000058.1 GCA_026987375.1 Thermaceae bacterium
GTTGGCGTCGGTGGCCGTTCCAGTAATACTATCGCCTGATGCCAGGTTAACTCCCGCCGGAACCGCTACGTCGCAGGCGAAGGTGCCGTCGGAATTAGTGGTGCAGTTGTTTATGTACCAGCGACCTTCACCATGAGCCTTGCTCTGGCCGTCTCCGCTGATTACCTCGCCGTTATTATTGCCGTCATCATCGGCTTTGTATATTTCTATGGTGTGTGTGCCTGAAACGTGCTGGGAAGGGGTGCCTACGTAGCCTTCTACGTGCAAAGTGCCGCCTTGCAGCTGGGCCTTGGTAAATATGGGGTAATCCATCCCTTGGTTCTGCTGGTTATTAGAGGTTTGACCATCGTTGGGTGTTACGCCGTCTCCGTTAGGGTTACCCGACCCATTTCCTTGATCCAGATCAATCGAAAGGCCACCGTTATGGTAGATGCTGTTTTGAGATATTGTGTTGTTCTGCGATGGCGTATTGGAATTAATTGGCTCTACGGCTATGCCGTGCCCGGGGACATCGTGGATTACGTTGCCGCTTACCAAGCTGCCGCTTCCAAAAATACGAACCCCGCCTCGTTCAGATGTATTTATATCGCCATTAGACGATCCACAGTATGTACCGTTGCGATCTCCTTTTCCAGTATCGGTGATGGTGTTTTCCAGAACCGAGTAGGCTCCGGGGGCCCTCCAGGATTCGACGCCGTAGGCGGAGATATCACGTATGTAGTTCTTCTGCACTACGACTTCAGAGCGGCTGCGTTGCGGTCCGCCTTCGAATGACACCCCATCGCCGCAGACGCTTACCATTCCCAGGTGTTCGATGAAGTTCTTCTCGACGACACCGGTACCCATCAGCTCGACGCCGGTGTTGTAGAGGTGGGCGACATAATTATGGGATATGTCCGCCTGCGCGTTAGAGTCCACGGTGATCCCGACACGCGCCCGATCGTTCCCCGAAGGATCGCTACCGTCTGCCATGGGACCGATGAAGGAGTCTTGCACTTTGTTGCTGCTTCCAGATGTAATCTGAACGAGAGAGGCGCTAGGGTCGGCTTTGCTGTTGTATAGGGCCAGATGTGCGATCTGGGTGTTGCTCGCCGCGACGGTGAGCCCGACGCTCGCATCGTTGACGTTGACCTCCAGCTCCGGTAGGGCGTATCCGCCAAGGGAAGTCTGCGCAACGCCCACAGGCCCTGGGGCGGTAACGGTCCCCCCGTTAGTATCGCGAACCGAGGTTCCATTGGTGTAGCTGTAGGCCGCTCCGTCGACCGTGGTGGCGTCGTCGGTAATCGTCGGATACGCACCTAGGTCGTCCTTGTTGACCGTGATTCCCCACCAGCTACCTCCACCCGCGGACGCATTGGTCGGGACCGCGGGCACGAAACGCATGACGTTGCCCCCTGCGATCGCGTTGGCGTTCTGGAGGAACTGGCGCAGCGAGCCCTGGGCAGTACGGTTATTACTCTGGTCGTCGTCTTGGTCGTTGGCATTTGTGACTACGTTAAAGCTGAAACCAAAGTCTACGCCGGAGACATCGGCGTTGCCTAGATGGACGCTGGCTACGTGCTCGGCGCTGGAAAACTGGGAGGCGTCATCGGAGCGGTTGCCGTAGCGTCCGCCGAAGCATGGGCCGGAAGCGTTGAGCTCGCTCGGTGCAGTGTTGGCGTCGGCGTCGGCGTCGCAAAGTGCACCGCCCCAGTTGCCGGCGGCGCCGTAGGTCTGCTCGGCCCAAACGTCGCCCTGACCCTGCCCGCCGTTGAAACCAGCCGCCGGCGATATAGTCTTGGAATCGACCACGACAGAGTAGTCGCCGGTGTAGGGAACTTCAAAGTCATACTCACCATTGGCATTTGTGGACGTCTGCCCTAGCAGCTGACCGTTTGAGTCGTAAAGATAGACCTCTACGCTTTGCCGTGGTTGCTGATCGGCCATGTCGGCATCACCGTTTACGTCTTCGTAAACGTGGCCGCTGATATGGCGTCCTTCCTGAATGGTAAAAGTGTAGTCTTCGACTTCACCTGTACCACCATTTGCAGCGTCGGGACTGTTAAGCGTATTTTCGCTGTAAACAACCCTCAGGTAGCTGGCCCCCAACGACGCATTAGCTGGAACTTGCAGCTGCAAGGTGTTAGCGCTTTTTCCGCTGGTATTGATGCTTTGATTGGTTACTGCTCGCTCTCCGGCATCGTCAAAATCACCATCGCGATTCCAGTCGGCCCAAACATTAAGGTATCCGCTGTCACCCGATTCATTGTAGGTCTCAACGCTGAGACTATAAGCGGCCCCGCGAGTCAAAACCTGCCCTTGGAAATCGTTGCCAGCTAAAGTTACTGCGTCTTCGTCGTCGAATATCTCATTGTTGGTATCGCTATCGTCGGAATCGGCGCCGTTGCTGGCCTGGTAGGCTTGCTCCTGATCGGGCGGTAATCCTGGCCCTAGAACCCGGAGCGAGGAGGCGCTCAATCCAGCCTGCCCGTAACCGCTGGGGGCGTCTCCGTAATCAGAATCGGTGAATATCTCATTGAAGTCACTGACGTCCAGTGAAAGAAAAAACCGCCTGAATGCGTTATTGCTGTTTATGGTTCCATACGCGTTGTCGTTTTGAAAACGGAAGTAGACGGTAGAGGTGTTAAGCCACATGGAGCCGCCGCGACACGCTGGGTCTGCATTGGCGGCGCTGTCATTGCAGTTACCATTGGTCTTACCTTCTAGTCTGGAGTTATATGAAGATACACCGGCGGGCAGGCTGCTAGAACTATGGGCGGCATAACTGCCGTTATGGTAGGCAACGTCTGTGTCGCCAGACAAGTATACGTGGCTGTCGGCTGGATTGTAGACATATACATCGTCCGAGCTGGTGTAGTCGGGATTGGAATCCAAGTCAAAATATGCGGCTTGCAGGCGGTCTACGGTGACGGGGGTCGTGGTCCCTTGCCGGACCAAAGTCAGCTTGAACTCTACCCATGCTACGTCATCATTATTATCTTTGTCTTTGATGTCGACCTTAAACGTACCGTTATTGTCAAAGCCTACACAATTATTGGGGAGATCGTTGTCCTCGGCGGTAACCTCTAGGATGACGTCAAGAGGTGTGCCCTCGTATGACGAGTTGGTACCCAGACGGTACGTTGCTATACCGCAATCCGCTCCAGACTCCAAGCTGATGCTGCCATCAAACTGAACGCTGACAGCGCGTACCTGAAGCGCCGTTATAAAGATCAGCAGGGGCAATAATAAACGAGCCAATTTGAATACGTTAAAGCGTCTTCTACTCATATGCTTTTCTCCCATTTAGCAACCTGCGGGCTATGCTGGTGCGAGCGGTAGGACCGCTTTGCTGCCCGCCTAGTTTTGCAGACATGTATATATTCATACCGATCTCCACGCCTAACAGTACAGATTTGGGTCGGTTGCGCCACTAGCTCGCCCTACCCGATTGGCGCCCAAGGTTCCGGGTAAGGGTCATTACTCCCCAGCATTGTGAGGCTACCATGGCTTTCCTTTACCTGAATACCCCCAACTGGGGGTATTCCACCCCACTGTCCGCGATTATATAATAGATGCTTTTAACTCCGTTTTAACAGCACCCCGCAAATACGGCTGGGTTAGAACCAAAAGCCGCCTTATCGCCTACGCTACCGTGAGGGCACACGCCTATATATGTTAGTCTTTGTCACGTGAAAAGGGCTCGTCGAACAATTGCCGAAATAGCAACTCGCTACGCTCTAAAAATTCACCGTATTTGCGAACAAACTCCAGCGCCTGAGGGGTTAGCTTGCTCTGACCTCCCCCTTCGCCGCCAGAGCGAGATTCAATAAGTTTAAAGCCGAGGGCGGTTTCGACCCGTCTGATCC
>JALSMT010000059.1 GCA_026987375.1 Thermaceae bacterium
TTACGGGAGGCGCAGGGTTTATAGGCAGCCACATCGTTGACGCGTTATTGCAGAAGGGGGCCGAGGTCGCGATCCTCGATAATTTTTCATCGGGTAAGCGCGAAAACATACCTCCTTCTGTACCGGTTTATGAAGTAGACGTGCGCGATGCCGCAGGGGTGCTGGCCGCCTTTGCGGATTTCGCGCCCACACACGTCAGCCACCAGGCGGCGCAGATATCTGTTTCCGAGTCGGTAAAAGACCCTGTGTTTGACGCCGACGTTAACGTGATGGGCGGTTTGAATGTACTCGAAGCTGCGCGGCGGGTTGGCGTGCAAAGATTTGTTTTTGCCTCAACCGGCGGCGCAATTTACGGCGAGGTGCCTGAGGGGCAGCGTGCGAATGAGTCGTGGCCGGCGCGGCCCGCTAGCCCCTACGCAGCCTCTAAGGCCTCTTTTGAGCATTTTTTGGCGGTGTATCAGGTTCAGTTTGGACTGCCCATTACTGTACTGCGGTATGGCAACGTTTACGGCCCGCGGCAGGACCCTCATGGTGAAGCCGGGGTGGTGGCGATCTTTGCGAAAAGGCTGTTGGAAGGCAAGCCGGTACGGGTTTACGCCAGGGAGAGGAAGGGTGACGAGGGCGGAGTTCGCGATTACGTCTTCGTGGCTGATGTGGTGGCCGCTAACGTATTAGCCTTGAAAAATGGTCTGGATGGCGTTTATAACGTAGCGGCTGGTCAGGGCCGCAGTACCACGGAAGTATTGAAGACCGTTGCCGGAAGCCTTGGTGTGGAGCCGCAAGTCGATTGGCAGGACGTAAGGCCCGGCGACTTGCAGCGTAGTGTGCTGGACCCCTCTGCGCTGGAGAGACTTGGTTGGCGCGCTGAGGTAGATTTTGCCGAGGGTATAAAGCGGACGGTGGAATGGTTTGGGGCCGCTGATACGGCGGAGGATGGGGTAGGCTGAATTTATGAAGGGCTTGATTCTGGCGGCGGGCCGAGGCACACGACTAAGACCGCTGACGCACACTCGCCCCAAGCCGGTAATCAGAGTAGCGGGAAAACCCATCATTATCTACGCCGTGGAGAACCTGCTGGCGGCGGGTATAGAACAGATTGGGGTGGTGGTCTCTCCCGATACGCGCGCCGACGTCAAGGCCGTACTCGATAGTTATAACGGAGCGGAGGTTGCTCTTATCTTACAGGAGCAGCCCCGGGGGCTGGCGCACGCGGTGCGCGCAGCTAGGGGATGGTTGGGGGATAGCCCCTTCCTGCTGTACTTGGGAGACAATCTTTTCGAAAAGGGCGTTACCGGGCTCAAAGAGTCCTTTGAAGTCGCCGAACAAGGTACCGCAGCCGTACTGGCTCTTGTTGGGGTTGAAGATCCGCGACAGTTTGGCGTGGCGTTGATGCATGAAGGTCGCATAACTAGGCTGATGGAAAAGCCGAAGGAACCGCCAACCAATTTGGCGGTAGCAGGCGTTTACGCCTTTAGCCCGCTCATTCACGGGATGATCGAGGGGTTAGAACCTTCCCTTCGCGGTGAATACGAGATTACTGACGCCGTGCAAGCTCTCATAGACGCAGGATACTTAGTTTTGGGGCGGCATATTGAAGGCTGGTGGAAAGATACCGGTCGCGCCGAAGACCTTTTGGACGCCAACCGCTTACTCCTGGCGGGTTTACAAGCCAGAGTGGATGGCGAGGTGAGAGACAGTCGCTTAGTCGGGAGGGTCGTTGTCGAGCGCGGGGCTAGGGTGAGGGGATCGACCATTCTGGGGCCGGCGTTGATAGCGGCTGACAGCTTGGTGGAAAACGCATTTGTAGGGCCTTTTACATCTATCGGCCCGGAGGCTCGCGTTCGGGCTTCTGAAATCGAATACTCCATAGTTGCGGACAGGGCCAGCATTGAAAGCGTGGCTACTCGCTTGCAGGAGTGTATTATTGGCGTCAACGCCAGCGTGTCTTCGCGCCCGGGGCTGCCCAAGGCTCATCGCTTGGTGATTGGCGATGAGTCGCGCGTCGAAATTGGCTAGTCGTCAACATGGACTAGTTGTAGAATAAGTTATGCGTGTTTTACTAGCGGTTTTGGTTCTCGCACTACCAATGGCGAGCGCAAAACAGGTCGTAACCCACGATTTTTTCAGAATAAGCCAGACGGTATCCCGTTCGGCTTCTACTCCTGGGGCCTGGAGGTACACGATTTCACCACGAGGCGCCGAGGCTAAAGCCTACTGGGAGCAGGCTATAAAGGACTGGCGCACGATGCTGCGCGTAGGTATGAGGGTCAAACTGGGCGGTATAGAGATACTGAGAACGGAAAAGGGTTTGCGTGTACTGCCCTTCTGTGAAGAAGTGAACCCTAACTGCTTTTCCCGCCCCAGTCTGTCTCAGGGTTTACAGCCATGGAAAATGGACCTGATTTTGCTGGACATGCACAATAGCCTTGACCTGGCTCTTAGCGACGCTAAAAAACACGCCAAGCCTTATCCCGCGACCATTACCCTTTCAAAGCTACTCCGCTTCGTCGTCTCCAACGATGGCGCCGTAAAGGTTTTCCCCAGCGGTTGGAGACCCTGAGATAAGCGTTAGAATGCGCACATGCCCGGTTCTTTGCGCGTCTTTGTGTTGTTCGTATTAGCCTATTTTCTTTCTTACTTTTTCCGTTCGGCCAACGCCGTGATCGCCCCCGACCTGACACGCGAGCTAGGCCTCGACGCGGCCACGCTGGGGTTGATGACCAGCCTCTTCTACCTGGCCTTCGCCGCGGTGCAGCTGCCTCTCGGCGGGGCGCTGGACCGCTGGGGTCCGCGCTGGGTCACGCCGGGGCTGATGCTGGTGGGGGCGGCGGGGAGCTGGGTCTTCGCGGCCGCGCACACGGTGACGGGCTTGATGCTGGGCCGGTTGCTGCTGGGGGTGGGGATGGCGGGCATCCTCATGGGGGCGTACAAAGCCTTCAGCCGTTGGTTCCCCGCCGGTCGATTCGCCACAGTGGCGGGCTGGCTGGTGGGGTTCGGGAGCGCCGGGGCACTGGCTTCGGGCACGCCGCTGGCCTGGCTGGCCGAGGTATTGGGCTGGCGCAGCGTCTTCTTCTGGGGCGGCTGGGCGATCTTCCTGGTGGCCCTGGCTACCCTGCTGGGCGTGCGCAACACCCCCGAGGGCGACCGGCTCGAGCCCGGACCGCAGACGGGCGGCCTGCGGGAGGTGCTCTCGAGCCCGGTCTTCTGGAGCATGGCGGGGATGAACCTCTTCGTGGTGGGCGCCTTCCTAGGTATCCAGACGCTGTGGGCCGGACCCTACCTCTACCAGGTGCACGGCATGGACCCGATCACCGTGGGCAACCTGCTCTTGGTGCTCAGCTTCGGGGCGCTGGTGGGCTTCCTCAGCACCGGCTGGATCGCCGACCGGGTGGGCGTGCCCCCGACGATCCTGGCGCTGGGGGCGGCCTTCGTGGCCCTCGTGGGGGTGCTCGCCTGGGGGGCGGGCGGCCTGGGGGCCTGGGCGCTGGGGGCGCTGCTCTTCGCCCTCGGTTACACTGGGGCGGTGGGGGTGATCCTGCTCGCCTATGCCCGTCTGGCCTTCCCGATCGAGCTCACCGGCCGGGCCACGACCGCGGTGAACCTGTTCGGCATCGGCGGCACCTTCCTGGTGCAGTGGGGGATGGGGGCGGTGATCCAGCGCTTCCCGCGGGTAGGCGGCGCCTACCCGCCCGAGGCCTTTTCCGCCGCCTTCGGAGCCGCGGCGGTGCTGGGAACGCTGGCGCTGGCGGCGTTCGCTTGGGGACACCGGTTCGGAACAAGGGAGGGAAGATGATCGTACGCATGTG
>JALSMT010000060.1 GCA_026987375.1 Thermaceae bacterium
AAAAAGAAGCCAAGCAGGTGGCCGAGGGCATCCGCCGCCGGGTGACGGAGTTCACCCTCAAAAACGGCGGCGGCTACTTGAGCCAGGCGTGCAGTAGCGCCGAGATTCTGGCCACCCTCTACACCCGGGTGATGAAGCTGGGGCCCTCGGTGGCCCCACCGCTGCCCCCGCCCTTCGGCGGCGTGCCCGGCAAGAACCCGGACTATACCACCGGCGCCGGCTACAACGGGCCGCATCGGCCCGAGCTCGACCGCTTCTTCATCAGCCCGGTCCACTACGCCCTGGTCCTCTACGCCACCCTGGTGGAGACCGGGCGGATGGCCGAGGAGGGCCTTTTGATGTTCAACCAAGACGGCGGCACCGTCGAGATGATCGGCGCCGAGCACTCCCCGGGGCACGAGCTGATGGCCGGGTCGCTGGGGCAGGCGCTCAGCCAGGTAGTCGGCATCGCCCTGGGCCGCCGGCGCAAGGGCGAGACGGGGCGCAACTTCGTCTTCATGTCCGACGGCGAGTTCATGATCGGCCAGACCTGGGAGGCCATGGAAACGCTGAGTTTCTACGAGCTCGACAGCGTGATCGCCTACGTCGACGCCAACGGCCAGTCGGCCGACGGCAAGATCGACCAGGTGATGCGCATCGAACCGCTGAAGGAGCGCCTGGAGGCGTTCGGCGCGGTGGCGGTGGAGGTGGACGGGCACGACGTGGAGGCGCTGGCGGCCGCCGCCGAGACGCCCCACGAGGGCCGGCCGCTGCTGGTCATCGCCCGCACCAACCCCTACTGCGGGGTCGAGGTGCTCTCGCAGCGGGCGCCCAAGTTCCACTACATCCGCTTCACGGGGCCCGAAGAAAAGGAGGCGCTCGAGCGCTTCTACGCCAATAAATGGGGAGGCCGGAAGTGAAGCTCGAAACCCAGGTCCACCAGAAAAACCTGGTCCGCTGGGCGGCGGAGCGGCCCGAGGTGGTCGTCTTCTCGGCCGACCTGACCAGCTCGACCGAGGTCCGCCTCTTCGCCGAGACCTACCCCGACCGCTTCTACAGCTTCGGGATGACCGAGCAGAACATGATGTCGGCCGCCGGCGGCATGGCCCGCGAGGGCTTCACCCCCTGGGTGCACACCTTCGCCGTCTTCCTCTACCGCCGCGCCCTCGACCAGGTGCAGATGTCGATCGCCTACCCCAACCTGCCGGTGCGGATCGTCGGCTTTCTGCCCGGCATCACCACCCCCGGCGGGGCGACCCACCAGGCGATCGAGGACGTGGCCATCATGCGCGCGGTGCCCAACATGACCGTGCTCGAAACCGGCGACGCCGCCGACGTGGAGAGCGTGCTCGACGTGGCCCAGGCGGTCGAGGGGCCGGTCTACATCCGCATGCTGCGGGGGCAGATCCCCCGGCTCTTCACCACCCCGATGCAGCTCGGCCGCGCCCGCCGGCTGCGCCGCGGCTCCGACGTGACCCTCTTCACCGCCGGCATCACCACCGAGGAGGCGATGCGGGCCACCCAGGTGCTCGAGCGGCGGGGCGTGAGCATCGAGCACCTGCACGTCACCACCCACAAGCCCTTCACCGACCCGGCGGTGCTCGAAGCTGCCAGCCAGCCCAAATACGGCGTGATCACCTTCGAAAACCACACCACCGT
>JALSMT010000061.1 GCA_026987375.1 Thermaceae bacterium
CTACAATAAACCTATGGCCAAGGTAGCCTCTTTCGACTTAGACCACACCAAAGTAAAGGCGCCCTACGTGCGCCTGGCCGACCTGAAGTACACCCCCGGCGGGGAGGTGATCAGCAAGTGGGACCTGCGGGTGGGCCAGCCCAACCGCGAGGTCATCGGCACCGGGGCGATGCACACCTTCGAGCACCTGCTGGCTATGAAGATGCGCGACCACCTGGAGGGGATAGTAGACGTCAGCCCCATGGGCTGCCGCACCGGCTTCTATGCGGTAATCATCGGCCAGCCCGCGCCGGAAGCGGTGCTGCAGGCCTTCGCTGAAGGCCTGGCTGACATAATCGCCCACGAAGGGCCGGTGCCGGCGGCCAACCCGCTCGAGTGCGGCAACTACCGCGACCACAACCTGGCCGAGGCCAAGCGCTGGAGCCGCCACGTCCTGGAAAAGGGCCTGCACGTCCAAGAAACTATCCTGATAGAAGGGCGCTAGCGTGGAAGGGCCTATTCTTCTTCTAGCCGCCGAGGGCGAAGAGGCCGAGGCGGTTCGGACGCGCATGGCGCGCGCAAGGAAGCTCGAGGCCCCTTGGCCGGCCTTCGCCGGTGAGCTGGGCGGGCGCGAGGTGCGCCTGCTAGAAAGCGGCATCGGCAAGGCGGCGGCTGGCGCGGTGGTGGGCTGGGCGGTGGCGCGCTATGCGCCGTCGCGGGCGGTCTGGCTGGGGGTGGCCGGTTCGCTTAACCCAACGCTTTCCACCGGCGACGTGCTCATCGCCGACGACGCCGTGCAGTGGGACATGGACCTGACCCCGCTGGGCCGCGAACCGGGCGAGCTAGACAGCGGCGAGCGCTATATACCCGCCGACGCAAACCTTACCGCGGCGCTGCACGCCAGCGCCCAGAGTTTGGGCTACCGCCACGTGCGCGGGCGCATAGCCAGCGGCGACAAGTTTGTGGCCGACCCCGAGCTGGCGCGCTGGATACGCCAAACGTTCTCCGCTGACGCGGTGGAAATGGAGGGGGCGGCGGCGCTATGGGCGGCGCGCAAACTGGGGACGCCCATGGCGCTGGTGCGTGCGGTCACCGACTCGGCCGATACGGCCGCGGCGGGCGCTTTTGAGCGTTTTTTGGTCGAAGTATCGCAAAGGCTGGCGGTTTTGTTGGAAGACGCGCTGGCCCGCCTCTAAGGTAAAATTGGAACAAAAGGGGTGGGTTTATGAAGCTTTTTACGGGAAACGCCAATAGAGCGCTGGCCGAAAAAGTAGCCGGTTATCTGGGGCTGCCGCTGGGAGAGTCGCTGGTGCAGCGCTTCCCCGACGGCGAGGTGCGGCTGCAGCTGGGCGAGAGCGTGCGCGGCAACGACGTTTACGTTATCCAGCCGACCGCGCCGCCGGTAAACGATAATTTGATGGAGCTGCTGGTTTACGCCGACGCGCTCAGGCGCTCGAGCGCCGGTCGCATAAACGCCGTGGTCCCCTACTTTGGCTACGCCCGCCAGGACAAGCAAAGCGTCGGCCGCGAACCAATAAGCGCCAAGCTGGTGGCCGACCTGATAGAGCGAGCCGGTTACGACAGAATAATCACCATCGACCTGCACGCCCCCCAGATTCAGGGATTCTTCAACATCCCGGTGGACCACCTGCGCGCCGTACGGCTTTTCGCCGAGTACGTGGAGCGCGAGGGCCTGAAAGATGACGCCGTGGTGGTCAGCCCCGACGCCGGCCGCGCCGAGGAGGCGCGCCGCCTTTCCAACCTGCTGGGTC
The DNA here is from genome assembly GCA_026987375.1 of Thermaceae bacterium. Classification (GTDB taxonomy): domain Bacteria; phylum Deinococcota; class Deinococci; order Deinococcales; family Marinithermaceae; genus Oceanithermus. The sequence continues at coordinate 1,752 of JALSMT010000061.1, forward strand.
TGCCCATGGCCATGCTGGCCAAGCGCCGCACCGGCCCCACCGAGACAGAAGTGACCTACGTAATCGGCGACGTGGCCGACAAGAAACCGCTGATAGTAGACGACATAGTCTCCACCGGCGGCACCATCCGCCGCGGCGTGGACGCGCTGGTAGAGGCGGGCGCAAAACCGCAGGCGCTGGTAATGGCTACGCACCCGGTGCTGGTGGGCCCCGCCCGCAGCAATCTTTCACACATAGGCATAGAAAGGGTGGTTTTTACCGATACCATCGCGCTGGATTCCAAAGACGGCTACACCATCCTCTCCACCGCCCCGCTGCTGGCGCAGGCGGTGCGCGCGGTGCACACCCACCAGTCGGTATCGGCGCTGATCTAGGGGGTGGGAGGCAGGGCGAGGGGAGTAGGACCGCCCTGCTCCCCACCTGCTACGGTTGACCCAGGGCCCGCCGTCCGCGTACAATCGGGTTTGCGTGCCGGAGTGCCGGCGCCGTGTGCCTTATACGTGCGCGCGGCATGGGAGGAAGCATGGAGTACAAGCTCAAAGCCTATTATCGTGAATCGGAACCGCCCAAGATGCTGCGGCAGGAAGGCAAGCTGCCGGGCGTCATGTACAACAAGAACGTCAACGCCAAGCTTTACGTACAACTTCGCGAGTTCGACAAGGTGTTTCGCAACGCCGGCGTGCACCACGTCATCACCCTCGAACTCCCCGACGGCGAAACGGTGGACACCGTGGTGCGCGCGGTACAGCTCAACAAGCGCCGCCGCCGCCCCGAGCACGTAGACTTTTACGTTCTCACCAAGGGCCAGACTCTCGACATGTACGTCACCCTCAAACTCGTGGGCGAAGCCGCCGGCGTCAAGATGGGCGGCGTTCTCTCTACTCCGCTCACCGACCTGGAGGTGCGCGTCTTGCCGCGCAACATCCCCAACTACATCGAGGTGGACGTCTCAGATCTGGACATTGGAGACGCCATACACGCCGCCGACCTAAAGCTGCCCGAGGGCGTAGAACTGCTTACCGACCCCGACACGGTCGTAGCGACCGTGGTGCCGCCCGAAGACATCGAAAAACTCGAGGCCGAAGCCGCCGAGGCCGCAGAGTTCGAGGCCGAGCCCGAGCTCATCAAGAAGGGCAAAGCCGAAGAAGAGGCGGGCGCAGAAGAGGCCGAGTAACCTTCCCAAGAAACGGCGGGAGAGGCTGCGGCCTCTCCTTTTTCGTAAACTGGTCTGGTGGAGTTGGCTGCCGTGAAACGCTGGCTGCTGAGCCTACTGGCGCGGCCAGAGGCTCCGGAGGAGGTTGGCGAGTTGCAAGAGAGGTTTTTGGTGGCGGGCCTGGGCAACCCCGGGCCCCGCTACGTCCTTACCCGCCACAACGTCGGCTTTTTGGTGGTGGACCGCCTGGCCGAGGCCGCAGGGCTGAGCTGGCGACAAAAAGGCCGCGCCTTCGTCGCTAGCTGGCGCGGCGGCTGGCTGATGAAACCGGCAACGTATATGAACGACTCGGGAGAAGCGGTGGCTCCGTTTGTGCGTTACTACAAGATCCCCCTTGAGCGTTTGCTGGTGGTCCACGACGACATGGACCTACCGCTGGGGCGCATGCGCCTGCGGCGCGGCGGCGGCTCGGGCGGCCAGAAGGGGGTGCAGTCGATAATAAACAGCCTGGGCGGCGCCGACTTTGACCGTCTGCGCGTCGGCGTCGGCAGACCGCCCCAAGGCTGGAGCGCCGTGGATTGGGTGCTCTCGCGCTTCGACGAAAGCGAGCGGCCGCTGCTGGAAAAAGTTCTGGAGCAGGCCGCCGCGGCGGTAGCTCTTTGGCAAAGCCAGGGGCTGCTGCGGGCGCAGCAAAAATACAACGGGCTGGACCTCGGCGAAGCAGCAAAAGGCGAAGACCAAGGCGGCTAAGCGCGGCCGGAGAGTATTTAATTCTGGGGGACTTCTAGAGGGTGTTTACCCCATGGCGGAGCACGGCGAAAGAAGCGCCAAACCGCTGCGGCCGCGCGGGTGCGTCAATAGCCCGATAAGCAAAGCCGCAACGTTCATACGGTCGCGCCGCCCCGAGGTCGGGAGAAGTGAACGAAGGGCCTTGCAGGAGCGGTTGACGCTCGCAGCCGGCAATCCGCCTGCTGCGGGCGGGCGATCTGAACACTCCCCCGGGGCGCGCCGATGAACTAAAGCCGCCCGCGACCCGGGCGGCTCTTGGAGTCCTCGATTGAAGCGCGAAAGGAGATGGTCCCAGAGCGCCTCGGATGTATTGGACGATCACTAGCTCAACGGCCACGTTGGGCGGATGCGGCGGACCTTCAAAGACGAGTTCTACACCCGGCCTCTGCCTTCCCGGATCCCCGAGCTGCAAAGGGAGCTCGACGCTTATCTGGACGATTGCAACCGCGAACGACCACATCGCGCGCTCAACGGCCTGTCGCCCCTGGAGTACCTGGCTACGGTGCAAACAATCAATGCCGCAACCGAAGAGCCGTTGGGTAAGGTGGTAGAGGAGCCGGTCCCTCTGGAGTCGCAGCGGTAAACCTTTGTGTTGACCGATTACAGCGGCTTGCATTAAAAAAGCTGCTGTAGTACTATTTTCTTTGCTGAGCGATTGCGGGAGTAGCTCAGTTGGTAGAGCACAACCTTGCCAAGGTTGGGGTCGCGGGTTCGAATCCCGTCTCCCGCTCCAAACCGCCCCCGGAAACGGGGGCTTTACCTTGCCGCGGGCCGCACGCCCGTAAGTGGAGATAAATATGACAGACAAAGAGGCTTTGCGAGAGCAGCACTACAACGCCACGGTAGTGGGCAAGATAATGGTGACCCCCAACATGATGATTCTGCGGGTGGTGGCGGATGAGCCGCGCCAGGAGTTTTCGGCGGGGCAGTACACCACTCTGGGTCTTTTGGGGCTCGAGCCCCGCTCGGCCAACTCCGACGCCGAGTACAAGCCCGCGCCGCCGGAAAAACTGATACGCCGCGCCTATTCCATAGCCTCCGCCCGGCACGAGACGCGCGAGTTCGAGTTCTTCGTCAGCCAGGTGAAGTCGGGACAGCTGACCCCGCGCCTCTTCGCCCTCGAGGTAGGCCAGCGGCTGTTTTTAGGCAAAAGGATTGTGGGGGCTTTTAACCTTTCCGACGCCCCGGCTGATAAAGACATCCTGATGATCGCCACCGGCACCGGCATCACTCCCTTCATCAGCTTTCTGCGTTCGCACGTCGCGCAAAGGCCGCAAAGCCGCATGGCGGTAGTGCAGGGAGCCTCCCACCAGCGCGACCTGGGGTACTACAGCGAGCTTTCTTTTTTGCGCAGCACATTCCCCAACTTTTACTACCTGCCGACGCTGACCGACGCGGACTCCACCTGGAGCGGACACAGGATGTGGATCGAGGAGATGCTGGAGGCGGGCGTCATTGAGAAGGAAAGCGGCGTGGCCCTGGACCCGCAGCGCACCCACGTCTACCTCTGCGGCAACCCCGCGATGGTGGAAAACGTATCGGCCTGGCTGGAAGAACACGCCGGCTACCGCAAACACAGCGCCAAGCAGGAAGGCGAATTGTTCGTGGAAGAGTTTTGAGAAGTCTGCAATAAAAGCGCGGGGCCGCACGCGGCCCCGCGCTTTTATTGGCGCGCTACCTCTGCGGCTCGATGATTACCTTCATCGAATCGCCGCCGGACGCCACCAGCTCGAAGCCCTTTTGCGTCTCCTCCAGCGGCAGGCGGTGAGTGATCATGTCCGCCACCGGCACGCGGCCGGCGCGAATTAGCTCGAGCGCCTCCGCCAGGTCACGCGGGGCGGCGGCGTAGGTGGAGACCAGCTTTACCTGTTTTTTCCAGAAGGGGAAGATGTCAAACTCCACCTTGGTCCCCGGCGTCATGATGCCGTACATCAGCACCGTGCCGCCCTTACGCACGGTCTGCATCGCTTGGTCGAAGAGCACCGGCGCGCCGGCTGTGGGGATCACGTAATCCACCCCCTCACCGTTGGTTTCCGCCAGGACGCGCTCTATAACGTCTTCTTTGCCGGCGTTGACGGTCACCTCAGCGCCGGAGCGCTGCGCCATCTGCAAGCGCCAGTCGTTTAAGTCGGTGGCGATTATCTTGCCTACGCCGTAAGCCTTGGCTGCGCGGATCACCAGCTGCCCCGAGAGGCCGCTGCCCAGCACCAGCAGGCTGCGGGCCGGTTCTATGCCCATCACCCGCAGGCCGCGAACGACGCAGCCCAGCGGCTCGGTAAAGCTGCCCTCGTCGTAACTGACCGAGTCCGGCAGCTTGAGGACGCCCCTGGTTTCGACGTTGATGCTGGGGACGCGGACGTACTCGGCGAAGCCGCCGGGGTAGTACTTGGTGTTGCTGATGAGGGTGCAAAGCGAGTGCTGGCCGCGCTGACAGTACTCGCAGCGCCCGCAGGGAACGTGGTGGGTGGCGGTGACGCGGTCTCCTACCTTGAAGTCGCTAACGCCCTCCCCCACCTCGACGATGTCGCCGGCGATCTCGTGGCCGAGCACCAGCGGCGCCTTCTTGATGCGATACCACTCCATCACGTCGGAGCCGCAGATGCCGCTGGAGATAATTTTGATGAGGACCTCTCCAGGGCCGATTTTGGGGATCTCCTGCTCCTCCAGACGCACGTCGTGGTTGTTGTAGTACATGGCTACGCGCACGGCAGCCTCCTTGCTGAAGGGCTACTTGCCCATGAGCTCCTGGTAGTAGGCGTAGGCGTCGTCTACGCTGCCGTCCTCGTGAACCAGCTTGCCTATCGCCTGCATCATCGCCACCGGGTTGTCCGCCTGGAAGACGTTGCGGCCCATGTCCACGCCGACGGCGCCGGCGTCGAGGGCGTCGCGCGCCATCTGCAGGGCGTCCTTCACGGGAATCTTCTTGCCGCCGGCGATGACCACGGGCACCAGGCTGGTGTCGATGACGCGCTCGAAGTCTTCGCAGTAGTAGGTCTTGACCAGGCGCGCCCCCAGCTCGCCCACCATGCGGGTGGCCAGGCTGAGGTAACGGGCGTCGCGATTGAGGCCGCGGCCTACCGCCACCACGCCCAAGGTGGGGATGCCGTAACGCTCGGCTTGGTCAATGAGGCGAGAGAACTCGAGCACGGTATCGCGCTCGCTGAGCGGCATGCCCACGGTAACCGAAAAGGCGACGAAGGCGGCGTTGAGGCGCACGGCCTCTTCGATCCCCACCGAGATTCCCTCGTGCAGCAGGTCTTCGTTGAGAATGCTGGTGCCGCTGGAAACGCGCAGCGAGATTGGCTTCTTCAGCTTGGGGTCTACCGCGCTGCGCAGCGCTCCGCGGGTCAGCATCAGCGCGTCGGCGTAGTCAATAGCCGGGTGAATGGCCTTGGTCATGTCCTCCAGGCCGGTGGTCGGCCCCATGAAGTAACCGTGGTCTACCGCAAAAAAGATGGTGCGCCCGCTCTTCGGGTTGAATACGCTGTTGTAGCGGTTCTCCATGCCCCAGTCCATGTGTACTTGTTTCATCTCGTCCTCCCTTAGTCCTTCTGGCCAAAAGCCTTCTTGAAAGCTGCTATGTTGCTCTCCGGTCCGGCGCCCTTGAAGACCGCCGAACCAGACACTACCACGTCAGCGTACCTGCCTACCTGCGCGGCGTTGTCAAGGTTGATGCCGCCGTCTATGCCAACTTTCACCCCCTCTGTACCAAGCTCCGCTAACTTCTCACGAATCTTGTCGGCTTTTCCCAGCACCGCCGGCACGAACTTAGCGCCGCCGAAACCGGGGTCGACCGCGACGAGCAGCACCATGTCGATCTCGCCCGCTACACCCATGACCCCGCTAAGGTGTGTACCGGGGTTTAAGGCTACGCCCGCCTTGGCGCCGACGCGCTTGGCCTCGGCGATCGCCCGGTGCAGGTGAGGGCCCGCCTCGGCGTGAACCGTTATCCAGTCGGCCCCCTCGAACTGAGCCACCTTTTTCTCGGGGTTCTGCACCATCAGGTGAACGTCGAGGGGTAGTTTGGTGTACCTGCGGACGGCCTTGAAAAGGGCGGCGTCGCCCAGGATGGGCGGGGCGAAGCAGCCGTCCATGACGTCTAGGTGGATCCAGTCGGCCCCCGCCTGCTCGAGACGCGCCAGCTCCTCGGCCAGCCTGCCCAGGTCGGCCGAAAGGATTCCCACAGAAAGCAAGGCTTCAGACACGAACCTTTTCCGCCTCCTCCCTCATGACGTCAGTGAACTGATCGATCGTCTTGACCTCGTCCATCTCTTTGATCCAGCGACGGCCGACGTTGATGGCGTAGCGCTCCGCTACGGCTCGTTTTTCGGGGTCTTCGATGCTGGAAATGTCCCATACGCTGACTATGCCCATCATGCGCCTGAGCGCCTTGGTGCCGGCTATTCCCACCACGTCGCGGAAGATGGCGGCCAAGTACTGCCTGCGGAACTCGGCGAAAGCCTCCTCGCCGCCGCGGTAGTCCCAGTAGGCGGCCGGCATCAGGTCTCCTTTGCCGTCTTTCAGCCACAGCGCCTCGAACTTCTGCGCGAACTTTTGCCAGATTTCTTTGATGGTGTCTAGCAGCCAGCCCTGGTAATCGGCCCGCTGAGCGGCGTCGGGAGTATGGGCGTAGTGTGAGGCGTAGTTGAGCATCAGGTTCTGCAGCACCGCCGCCACGTCGTAACCGGCCGGCCCCACGAAGGCGAACTCGGGGTCGATTACCCGGGTCTCCTCCTGGTTGAGCATTATCGAACCGGTGTGCAGGTCGGCGTGGATGAGCGACTGGGCGTGGTTCATGTAGCCTTCCTTGAGCCAGGCCACCCGCTCTTTGAGGTCGCCGTCGCTGCGGACTTCCTGCACCAGGTCGTCCACCAGCGGGTTCCAGTTGTTCTCCGGCGACTCCATGAAGGGATTGGTGTAGACAAAGTCTTCTTGCAGCTTGCGCAGGTGCGGATTCATGAAGCGCTCCTGCAAGGCCTTCTTCTCCTCGCCCTTGAGGTAGAGGTCGGAGGTGTAGAAGAGGGTGTTGGCCAGGAAGGTGGAGATGTCCTCGGCGAAGCGGGGAAATTTGACGCGCGCCACCAGCGGCTTGCGCATTATCTCGTGGCGGTTCAGGTTCTCCATCATCAAGGTAGACATCTCGTAGTCGTGATCGTAGACCTGGGGCGCCAGACCGGGGGCGTACTTGTTGTGCAGCATTAGAGCTTCGGTCTCATAGATGACGCGATCACGCGTCAGCGGCCAGTCTTCGCCGACTACGCGCAGGTAGGGCAGAGCCTGCTTGACCACCAGGGTATGCTGCGGGTTGCTCTTGCTCTGAATGAAGAATACTAGGTTGAGGTTGCCGTCGCCGACCTCTTTTATCTCGTAGTCTTCGCCGGGCGGCAGTATCTGCGCCAGGGCGGGACGGGTCTTGAGGTAATCCAGGATGGTTTCGGTGGTTAGCGGTTGGTACTCCATTCTCTTCTACCTCCTCTCGGGATAAAGCTGCAGCAATCCTTCTTCGCTGGCCGCGGCGACGCCGCGCTCGGTAATGAGACCGCGCACGAGCCGCGCCGGGGTTACGTCGAAACCGTAATTAGCGGCGGGGCTGTCCGGCGGCGTCAGCAGCACCTTGGTCACCTTACCGTCGTGCAGACCCTGAATATACTTGACCTCGTCGTCGCCGCGCTGCTCTATGGGGATTTCCTTGACGCCGTCGCAGATGTTCCAGTCGAGGGTGCTGCTGGGCAGGGCCACGTAGAAGGGAACGCCGTTGTCGGCGGCGGCCAGCGCCTTGAGGTAGGTGCCTATCTTGTTGGCCACGTCGCCGCAACGGGTCACGCGGTCGGCGCCGGTAATGACCATGTCCACCATGCCGTGCTGCATCAGGTGGCCGCCGGTGTTATCGGCTATCACGGTGTGGGGCACCTCCTGCTGCACCATCTCCCAGGCCGTCAGGCGCGCTCCCTGATTGCGCGGCCGGGTCTCGTCCACCCAGACGTGAATGGGAACGCCGCGCTTCTGCGCTTCGTACATCGGCGCGGTGGCGGTGCCGTAATCGACGAAGGCCAGCCAGCCGGCGTTGCAGTGGGTGAGTATATTGACGGTGTCGCCCTTCTTCTCGTAGATCTTTTCGACGATATCAGCGCCGTGCTCGCCGATGCGGCGGCAAAACTCGGCGTCCTCGTCGGCTATCTCAGCGGCAACGTCTAACGCCGCCTGGACGCCCTGGGCCGGGGTCGAAGCCTTTTGTGGGATGGCGGCCAGCTGCCTTTCCACCGCCCACTCCAGGTTGACGGCCGTGGGCCTGGTTTTCTTGAGTTTTTCGCCAGCGTCGCGCAGGTAAGCCAAAAAGGTTTCCATGGACGACTGCGGCGCCTCCAGCGCCGCCAGGTACATACCGTAAGCAGCCGCCGCGCCGATCAGGCCGGCCCCGCGCAGGTGCATTTCTTTGATGGCCCGGGCCATCTCGTCGCTATTGACCAGGTCCTCGACGACGAACTCGTGGGGCAGGGGCCGCTGGTCGATGATCTGAACGACCTTGGGATCGTCGGGCTTCAGCCAGATAGTGCGGTAATGCTTGCCATAGACGTTCATTGTCGCTAACCCTCCTTCTTACCCGCAAAGAGAATGTTGAAAACCAGCGCTACGAGCAAGATTATTCCGGTAATCAGGGTCTTCATGTAGATATCCACCGATATCTGATCCAGACCGTTGCGCAGTACGCCAAGAATGAGCAGGCCGACTATTGTCTGGGGAATGCCGCCGATGCCGCCGAAAAGCGAGGTGCCGCCCAGCACCACCGCGCCGATGGCGTCGATGAGCATGCCGTCGAAGGCGGTGGGGGTAGCGCTGCCCAAACGGCCGATGCCGACTATTCCGGCCATTCCGGCGGTGACCGCGGCGATGACCATTACCGCGGTGATTATGCCCTTGGTGTTGACGCCGGCCAGATCAGCCGCTTTGGGGTTGGCGCCGGTCATGTAGACGTAGCGGCCGAAGCGGGTGTACTTGAGCACAAGATGGCCGGCCAAGAGCGTCAGGGCGGCGACTATTACCAGCCACTTGAGGCCAAAGACGCGGCCGCTGCCCAGGGTGTTGGCGATGGGCGGCAGGTCGAAGAGTATCCGCCCGCGCGTCAGGTAGAGGCTCAGGCCGGAAGCGATGAGCGACATCGCCAGGGTCACCATGAAAGAAGGTATGCCCAGGCGCGAGGTGCCCACGCCGTTAATCCAGCCAAGGATCGCCGCCGCCAGCAAGGCGGCGAATATCGGCCAGGGCTGCGGCAGGTGAGCGGCGGTGTAATAAGCCGCCACCACGCCCGCGAAGGTCGCCATGTAAGAGACCGAGAGGTCTATCTGAGCCGTCAGCAGGACGAAGGTAATGCCGGTGCCCATGATGGCCAGCAGCGATACCTGGTTTAGGATGTTGCCCATGTTCTCCATCGTCAAAAAGCTGTCGGAGTATACGGAGAAGAACAGGAATAAAGCCAGTAGTGTCCAGACCGGAGCGTACTCGCGGCTCCTCGCGAGCAACGCCCGCAGTCTGCTGGGCTGATTGGGGTTGTCTAGGGATTTTTGCGCCATCACTCACCTCTCTAAGCCGACTGGGCCATCTCGCCCGATGCCGCCGCCAGCAGCATTTCCTTGCTGACAGATTCCTCGGAGAACTCGCTCACTATCCGCCCTTTGGCCATTACCAAGACCCTCTCGGCAGCCGCCAGAATTGTCTCCGGCTCCGAGGAGATGAGCAGGATGCCCACGCCTTCCTCGCTGAGCTGCTTGAGGATGTGCATTACCTCTTCTTTAGCGCCGACGTCCATACCGCGGGTGGGCTCGCTGACCACGAATACTTTGGGCAGCTCCACCAACCAGCGGGCTATGGCCACTTTCTGCTGGTTGCCGCCGCTGAGGAAAGCCACTTCTTTCAGCGGATCCGGCGGCCTTACGCCCACCCGCTCAATCACCTTGCGGGTGATGGCTACTTCTTTGGCCACCGCGGGAACGAAACGGGAGATGTGCGCCAGCCAGGGCAGTGAAACGTTTTGAAAAATGGGTTTGTCCAAAAACAAGCCGCTGCGCCGCGATGGCGGCACGTAGGCTATGCCGTCTGCTATTGCCCGCCCCGGCCCTCCGCGCAAGGCCTTGCCCGCCAGCTCGATCGTGCCCGAACTGGGGTGGTTGAGGCCGTAGATAGCCTCGCCCAATTCGAAGTGTCCCGAACCGATGAGGCCGTATATCCCCAAGATTTCTCCGGCGTGAAGCGCAAAGCTGACGTCTGCGAAGTGACGCCCTTTGCCGAGGCGCCGCACCTGGAGAACGGGCGGCTTGCGCTCGTGGAGGTCTTTTATTTCTTTGCCGCCGATGTAAGACTCTTCGAAGAACTCGGCCTCCTTGCCGAGCATCAGTTTTACCAGTTCTTTCTTGTCAGTGCGGCCGGCGTCGAGAGTGGTTATTTTCTGGCCGTCGCGCAATACCGTTATGCGGTCGGCCACCCAGACCACTTCTTCTAGGAAGTGAGAGATGTAAACCACCGACTTGCCGCTCTCCTTTAGCTTGCGGGTGAGCTCGAGCAGTCTCTTGGTCTCCATGGGGCTGAGGGCGCTGGTCGGCTCGTCCATGATAATGAGCCGCGCCCCCGAAGTAATGGCGCGGGCTATCTCCGCCAGCTGATGCACGCCTAGGGGGTATTTTTCTAGGTTGTCGCGCACGTTGACGTGTGCAAAGCCCAGCTCGGTAAGTATCGCCTCAGCCTCACGGAACATGCGCGGCCAATCGACCACGCCTCCTTTGAGAAGCTGCCTGCCCAAAAAGATATTCTCGGCAACGGTGAGCTCGGGCATCACGCTCAACTCTTGGTGAATCATGGCTATGCCCAGGTCGAGGGCGTGACGGGGGTTTTTGAGCTTCAACGGCCGCCCGTCCCAAACCATCTCGCCCTGGTAGCTGGTGATTACGCCGGCGAGGATCTTCATCATCGTGGACTTGCCGGCGCCGTTCTCGCCCACCAGAGCGTGCACCTCGCCCGGATAGACTTCAAAGTCTATTCCTTTGAGAGCGTGAATGCCTCCGAACTTCTTGGAGACGTTGTTTAGCGTTAGTAAAGGTCGTTTACTTTCCATGGCGGTGGCGGCGCCCTCCCGCGGTTGCGGGAGGGCGCCGAATGGCGCTTAGGCCAGGTAGTGCTTTTCTTCCCAGAGGAGGCCGGGGCCGGCGCCGATGCCGTAACCCTTGAGCAGCCAGGGCTTGTCGGTCTTCACCTTCTTGGGCTTCATGATGGCCGGGCCGTCGGCGAGGATTAGCTCGGGGACGTCCTTGCCGCCCACTTCTTTTTGCATGACCGCGTAGTAGCCCGCTACCAGCGCGCCCCAGTGGATGCGCGGGGCCGAGTTGCGCGCGGTGGCGTGCAGCTTGCCGTCGAGGACCGCCTGCACCGCGGGGGGCATGCCGTCGATGCCGCCGATGACGATTTCTTTTTCACGGCCGGCGTTCTTGATGACGTGGTAGGCGGCCATGGCCATGTCGTCGTTGTGGAAGAAGGCGGCGTCGATTTTCTTGTAGCGGTTGAGGAGGTTCTCCCACAGCTGGGCGACCTTGGTGACGTCCCAGTCGGCGGGCGACTCGTCGAGGACCTTGATCTCGGGGTAGCGCTTGATGACGTTGTAGAAACCCTGAGCGCGACCCTGGGCGCCGGTGTGGCCCAGCGAGCCCTGGGTCATGATAATGTTGCCCTTGCCGCCGATGGCGTCGACTAGGGCCTGGGTAACCTGCTCGCCCATCCAGACGTTGTCGGGGGCGATGAAGGTGTGCTGCTTGATGGTTCCCCAAGGAGCCAGCATGGTGTCCATGGCGATGACCGGAATGTTCTTGTTGATCATCTTCTGTACCGGCTCCACCAGCGAGCCGATCGAGAGAGGCTGAATGGCCACGAAGTCCCAGTCTTTGCTGGCCATGGCGTCTACGCCGGCGCGCTGTTTGGCGACGTCCAGCTGACCGTCGTACCAGTGAATCTCCACGCCCAGCCACTTGCCCCACTGCTCGACGGTGTCTTTACCCTGGGCGCACCAGGTGGCCTGCAGGCCGGCGTTGGAGAAGGCGGCCTTGAGGGTGCGGCCGTTGCCGCTGGCGGCGCGGACGGTCTGCAAGAAGGCGGGCCCCGCGGCGATGCCCATGGAGGCCAGGGCGCTCTTGATCATGAATTCTCTACGGCTGATATCGGGTTTGCTCATATTTTGCTCCTTTATCTGTAACAAGCACGCTCGTGCTCAAAACTGCTGATTGGCCTGGGTCGTTTACCTTTGTTTGCCAGCGTCTCACCTCCTTTCTAGAGAGTTTTCCGGGCTAGTGCCTCCCAGATACGGCGCTCATCGGCGTCGGCGGTGTCGAGAAGGCTAATACTGAGAGCAACGTATATGGTCTCGATGATGGCGATCTGGGCAATGCGAGAAGAAGAAGCCTCGGGGCGTAGTTCGTCGTAACTGGAATAAAGGGCTATATCGGCCTCTTTGGTAATGGGTGAAGAAAGGGATCCGGTCAGGGCTATGGTGGTGGCGCCGTGCTTGCGGGCTTCGGCCAGGGTGATGACCGGGTCTATGGAGGCGCCGGTCTGCGAAACGCCAAAAGCCACGTCGCCCTCGCCCAGCAGCGCGGCGTGCATCAGTTGCAGGTAGGAGTCTGTCTGCAGCCAGACCGGCAGGTTGAGGCGGAAGAGGCGGTTGTATAGGAACTGGGCTATGGGGGCCGAGGTGCCGACGCCTATTATGAGCACCCGCTGCGCCTGCATAATTAGCTTGACGGCGCGCTCGAGCGCCTCCATATCGAGCCCCTGCAAGGTTTCCAGAAGGGCGCGGTTGGCGGCAGAAAAGATTTTCTGCGCCATACGCGGCACGTCGTCGCTGGAGTCCACGGTGCCCTGGATGAACTGCACCGGCGAGGCCAGGTCCTGAGTAAGGGCCACCTTGAAGTCGAGGTAGCCGCGGTAGCCGATGGCGCGGCAAAAGCGCAGCACCGAAGGGTCGCTCACGCCGGCGTTTTGCGCCAGCCTGGCCATGGGCATGCGGATTACCTCTTCCGGGTTGGCGCGCACGTAGTCAGCGACGCGCTGTTCCGATGGCGACAACCTGTCGTAAAAGCTGTTTATGCGAGTGATTACCCGCGCGTTCGTGCTCATAATAATGTAGCCCCACTACCAATCCGCTGTAGTAAGTGTACCTTGCCTGCAACGGCCTGTCAATGCCGTAGGTTAGGCTGAAAACGTGGGTTTCGACGTCAGCTTTCCCCCCAGCGAAAGCGCCGTCTTCCTGGAGCGCGTCAACAGGTTTGTGGTGCGCGCCGCCGCCGATCCGGGAGAGCTGCTCTTACACCTGCCCAACAGCGGCCGCCTCAGCTGGCTGGGCGAGGGCGCCCCGCTACGCTACCTACCGCGCCGCAGCGCTAAGACCGCCGGCAGAGTAATACTGGCGCGCGACCGCGACACCTGGGCGCTGCTGGACTCCGCGCTGGCCGAGGCGGCCCTGCCCGGGCTGCTGCAAAACTGGGGCTGGCGCTGGCTGCGGGCGCAGCCCAAACTGGAGAATCGCCGCCTCGACGCGCTGGCGCTGGACGAGCGCGGCGGCGAGCGATACCTGGAGATGAAGTCGGTAACGCAGGTATCGGCGGGGTTGGGCTGCTTCCCCGACGCCCCTTCGCGGCGGGCGCGGGCGCACCTCGAGCTGGTAAGGCGACGCGACGGCTTGCTGCTGTTTGCGGTGCTGCGCCAAGACGCCGAGGCGTTTAGCCCCTGCGACGCCGACCCCGAGTTTGCCGCGGCTTTCTGCCGTTACTACCGCCAGGGTCTGGCCGCCCGCGCCGAAAGAGCGCGTCTGGAACCCGGCGGCCTCGTCTGGAGCGGCGAGCTGCCCATATACTGTTGAAGATGAAGTACTACCGGAGGAGCCAGCCTTGATCCCCGAAGGAACCCGTTACTACCCGCCGCCCGAGGCCGCGGCCCGCGCCGCCCTCAAAAACGCCTGGTACAAACTCTTCGCCTCCTGGGGCTACGCCGCGGTCGAGCTGCCGGCGCTCGAGGTTTACGACCCGGCCCACCCGCTGGCCGCCCGCGCCTTCAAGATGGTCGATAAGAGCGGTAGGGTGCTGGCGCTGCGCAGCGAGTTCACCACCGCCGTCATTCGCATGGTGGCTGGCGAGAAACTGGACGAACAACTGCACCGCTTTCAGTACGCCGGCAAACTCTGGCTGCGCGACAGCGAGGTGGGTCTAGGCAGGCGGCGCGAATTCGTTCAGGTAGGGGTAGAAGTGGTCGGGGCGGCTAGCCCTCGGCTCGACGCCGAGCTGCTAGAGCTGGCCTGGGAGGCCCTAAAAGCAGCCGGGCTGCCCAGCGCCCGCCTGGAGGTAGGGTTGCCGTCATTGGTCGCCGACCTGCTGGCGGCAACGGGCCTGACGGAAAAAGATAGGCGGGTGCTGCACGCCGCCGTCGAGCGAAAAAACACTCCCGAGCTGGGAGAGTTGCTGGAGCGCTTCGCCGTCAGTGGGGCCTTGGCTCGGGCTATCTTGGCGCTGCCCGACCTCTTTGGCGGCCCTGAAGTCCTAAAATCCGCACGGCGGCTGGCCCTCAGCGATGCGGCCCAACAAGACCTCGACTGGTTGAGCGCGGTTCTGGAACTGCTTCCCAGCGAGCTTGACGTGCTGCTCGACCTGGGCCTAGCCAGGGCTTACGACTACTACAGCGGCATACATTTTCGCGCCTACACCCCCGACTTCGGCCTGCCCCTCTTGGGGGGCGGCCGTTACGACGGAGCCGGCGCCGAGCACGCTGCAGGTTTCGCCCTGGGGTTGGAACGGGTGCTGGAGGCGCGAGGTCTGCCCGCCTCAGTAGAGGCCGCAGACGCCCTAGCCACCGACGCCAACCTGGCCCGCGCCCTGCGGCAGAAAGGCTGGCGGGTAGAGTTAGCCTGGACCGACAAGCTGGATGAGCTGAAAGAATACGCTAGAAAGCGCGGCATTGAGCGGATAGTTACCCCAGAAGGCGAGGAGCGGCCATGAGTTTTGGCGACTTCGAACTGACCGTAGCTCTTCCTAAAGGGCGGATGATGGCCGACGCCTATCAGGCCTTCGCCGGCGCCGGAGTGGAGCTGCCGCAATCTGCGGGAGAGCGTGATCTCTGGCATGGCGGTGACGGACTGGCGGTGTTGGAGCTGCGCGGCAGCGACGTGCCCACCTACGTCGACCTGGGCATAGCGGACATCGGCGTGGTGGGGCGCGACATTCTGCTGGAGGCGGGTCGCGACCTCTACGAACCGGTGGACCTGGGCTTTGGCGCCTGCCGCCTCTCGCTGATTCGTCTTCCCGAGGCCAAAACCCCCATCCGCCGCGTAGCCAGCAAGTACCCCAATTTCACCCAAACCTGGTTGCGCCGCCGCGGAATGGTGGCAGACGTGGTCAAACTGCACGGCAACGTCGAGCTAGCAGCGCTGGTCGGCTTGGCCGACGCGGTGGTAGACGTGGTGCAAACGGGGCGCACGTTAAAAGCGGCCGGCCTGACCGAGGTAGAGGTTCTGGCGCGTTCCAGCGCCCGCCTAGTGGTCAACAAGAGCGCCCTCAAACTCAAGCGGGAGCTTTTGTGGCCGCTGGTTGAGCGTCTCAGGAAAGCGGCGCAAAAGACCAGCGGCTAATCAACATGCCCGCCCAAAGCGGCCGGCCTGAGCGACCCGATCTGTTACCGAGCCCAAAGGCAAAGCCGCCAGTCGCTAGCGCTTGGTTTTTTCCTTATCTTCCAATACACGATAAGTGTGTACCTGATTGGCATTTTTGGGCTGGTACAATGCCTCCATGACGCCGGAACGCTATCACCGTCTCAGGGCTGTATTAAACAAACGCCAGCCCGACCTGACGGTGCTGATGGAGAACGTCCACAAGCCCCACAATCTCTCGGCCATACTCAGAACCGCCGACGCGGTGGGCGTCTACCAGGCTCACGCGGTCAACCCCACCGGCGGCGTGCCAACCTTCCACGACACCGCCGGCGGCAGTGAAAAGTGGGTTTATCTGCGGGTCCACCCTAGTATCGAAGAGGCCATTGGCCACCTTAAAGAGCGCGGTTTTGCCGTCTACGCCGCCAACCTCTCCGAGCGGGCGCTGGACTACCGCCGGGTCGACTACGTCCGCCCGACGGCGCTGCTGCTGGGTGCGGAAAAGTGGGGCGTCAGCCGGCGCGCCGCCGAGCTGGCCGACGGCGACGTAATAATCCCCATGGTGGGTATGGTGCAGAGTCTCAACGTTTCGGTGGCGGCGGCGGTAATACTCTTCGAAGCGCAGCGCCAGCGGCTGGCCGCCGGCCTCTACGACCAGCCCCGCCTCGATCCCGAAACCTACCAGCGCACCCTCTTCGAGTGGGCCTACCCGCGCCGTGCGGCGCTCTTGCGGGAAAAGGGGATGCCTTATCCAGAGCTGGGTGAGGCCAGCGAAACCGCCGCGAAAAAGCCCCCCGCCGAGTAAGCGGGGGGCCTCAAATGGTCAGTTGGGAGTCGTGAAAGAGCGCCGCTCGCTCGAAATTATCAGTCCTTGGTCTCCCACCGGCATACCGCCTAAAAAGGTGTACATAGCCATGAGTAGCGGCTGAATCTGCCGTTCGTCCAGCATGGCGTCTATGTTGGGTGCGAGCAGTCGCGGCATGCTGGCCGAGATAACGCTCCAGTGATAGGTCTCGTTGGCGCCGTAGCTGACCGAAAATGGGCTCAGGTCGGGGAGCGTCAAGCTGCTGCCGGTAGTATAAACTCTCAGACTAACCGGGCCGTCAGAAAGAAGAAAAACGTTGATTACCTGCTCAATCGTCTGCCAGGAGAACTCGCTGCCGGCGCTTACGCCGCTGGCGCCGTCGCTGGGCTCGCTCAGCTGCGGCGGAGCCGGTACCTCCAGCGACATCGATGTTTCGCTGGCGTCCACGCTGCGCCAAGCGGCCGACATAACCGAAGGAGAAGTAGACACCAAAGCCAGCACCGTCATCTTGGCGCCTGCGATATCGGGGCTGCGCAGCGTCGGCGACTGGGAAACCGTATAAGCCGTAGTCATACCTAAAAGAGAGTCGTCGTCGAAACGCACGGTGGCGGTCACCTTTTGCAGGGTCATGCCGCCGAGAATCGTAATTACGGGATGAAAATCGTGGCCGCTGCTGGTCGTGGCGCTGAGGTCGAGGTCCTTCGATATCGAGTCTCCCGCCGATAAAACCATGTCGTCGCTATAACCGAAGGCGGTGAAGTCCTTGGCGTTGTGAGCGCTGTCGGTGCTCCACTCCAGCGCATAAAGCTTACCGCTGGCGCTGAGGTCGTTAAAACCGACGCCAAGGTTGTAGCTGGTGCTGGTGCCGCTGCCGCTGTTGAGGATGTACGCGCCCAAGGCGTTTTTCGAGACAAAGTCAACGCCTATTTTTCTAGAGGCGGTGCTGTGGTTCAAAGCGCCCAGGATGTGCGCCTCCCCCGCCGGAACAGTAGGATCCGCCGCAAAATATAGAGTCGGGTCAGGCCGGGTGACGCCGTCGTATAGCGTGTACTTTTTAGTAACCTGGTCTTCCTCGATAATGGCCTGGTAGGGCAAGGCAACGTCGCTGACGCTAAAGCTGCCGTCGGCGGCGCTGCTGACCAGCGGGTGCCCGGGGATGAGGACGCGCACGCCGCTGCGAGGTCTGCCGTCATCAGCTATCACCACGCCCGTCACGTCTACCGTCTTGGGGTTGAGCGTTAGCGTGGAGGTGGCGCTGAGACTGCCGGCGCTGGCCGTCAGGGTGACCGTCTGCGCGCTGGGCAGCGCCGCCGGGGGCGTGTACTTGACGCTGACGCCGCTGGTCCGGGAGAGCGTGCCAAGAGCCGGGCTCAGGCTCCAGTGCACCGTTTCGCTGGAGCCGCTGAGGATCGCCGTAAAGTACGAGCCGGCGTCTCCGGCGGTAAAGACGGTTGCTTGCGGCTCCACCTTTAAAGTGGGGGCGGCGCCGCCCCCGCCGCAAGCGCTTAGCCCTAGGAGGGCAAAGATGAGCGCTATGCTCGCAATGGTTCTGTATTTCGACACGTCAAACTCCTTTCTTACCACTTCTCGACACTTCAAACACCAGCATAGGCGGCCGCCGTCACAAGACCGTCACAAATTCAACTGCGGGCTCCTGCGGGCCCGCATTAATAGCGTTCCTGGCGCTATTAAGGGCTAGGCGGCCTCGATTGTCTTGAGCAGCTCCAAGAGCTGGCGATGGTCGTTTATTTTAGCGCTGGGCGGCGGGTCCCCCGGTCGCTCTTTATGGCCGGTGTAAAGCACCGCATAGGGGTAGCCGGCGTTAAAGGCTCCGCCGATGTCGGTGCGGGGAATGTCGCCGACGTGCAAGGCGGCGGCGGGCTCTACCCCCAAGCCGGCAAGGGCGGCGGCGAAGGCGAGTTTGTTAGGTTTGACCACGCCGGTTTCGTCGGAAAAGGAGAAGGCGGAAAAGTAGGGCAGCAAGCCGGCGCGGTCCAGGTAGTGGCGCAGCACGTCGCCGCCTGAAACGCTGGTGTCGGAAACTATGGCCAGCTTGTAGTGGCGAGCGAGCTCGGGGATCGCCTGACTGACGCCGGGCAGGGTGATAACGTTAGCGTCGCGTGCTGCTTCGGACAGAAGGCGCGCGGTCTGGGCCACTAGCTCTTGGTCGTAACGCAGCCCCAGCAGTTTAAAGGCGTACGCCACCCGCTCTTCGAGCGACATAAAAACGCCGGCGTTCCAGGAGTCGTTAAACTTGGCGGTTGCCTGGTTCCAGGCGTCGCGCACTTCGGCTTCGCCCGCCGGCACTCCGGCTTCGTCGCTGGCGCGCAGCATTATTTCGTAGCGCATAGGGACTACCTTTTCTGCATAGTCCTTTCCAGCGGTCATCAACGTTCCCCAAAAGTCAAAGGTTATCGCCTTCATGCTTCACCTCGTTTTATGAAGCTGCGCGGAAAACCGAACGGCCGCCATTCCACCGCGCCCAAGGAAAGGCGGCCGAGCCGTAGCTGCGGGGTAGGGGGGTATGCGTCACCTAGATCCGGCATGGTCGAGTAATCTGGCGTTACCTGCTGCGGCCTAGCGACTTGTTAACGCTATTTTACAACCCCATGCGGCTATAGACGTCATCTATGTAACGCAGGTAGTACCGTGGGTCGAAAGCCGCGGCCAGTTCTTCCGCCGTCAGCGGGTTCTTGGCGTCAGCCAAGAGCATTTCGCCAAAATCGCGCTCCTCTTCCCAGCTTTTGAGGGCGTTTTTTTGCACCAGCCGGTAGGCCGCCTCGCGGGACATGCCCTTTTCGATCAGCAGACCCAGCACCCGCTGGCTGTAAACCAGGCCGCGCGTCAGGCCGAGGTTGCGTTGAATACGTTCTTCGTTGACGCGCAGACCGCGCAGCAAACCGGCCAAACGACGGGTCAGGTAGTGGGCCAGGGTGGTGGAGTCGGGCAGGATTACCCTTTCTACCGAAGAGTGGCTGATGTCGCGCTCGTGCCAGAGGGCCACGTTTTCGAGCCCCGCCTGCAGGTTCGACTTGAGCAGGCGCGCCAGGCCGGAAATGTTTTCGAGAGCCACCGGATTTTTCTTGTGGGGCATCGAGCTAGATCCGGTCTGCCCCTCGCGGAAGGGCTCGCTGGCCTCCAATACTTCGGTGCGCTGCAGGTGGCGCAGCTCGACGGCTATCCGCTCCAGGTCGGCCCCCAATATGGCCAGCGCCGCCAGCACCTCGGCGTGACGGTCGCGCGGAGCCACCTGGGTGCTGACCGGCTCGGGCGAGAGCCCCATTTGGCGGGCGACGTAGGCCTCGACCCCGGGCGGAGTGTGGGCGTAGTTACCCACCGAGCCGCTGACGACGGCGGTGGCTATGGCCTCTTGCGCGTGCTGTAAGCGCTGGCGGTCACGCTGGATGGCGGCGTAAAAACCGAGAAAGCGCAGACCGAAAGAGGTGGGCTCGGCGTGGACGCCGTGGGTGCGGCCGATGGCCGGGGTGTACTTGTAACGCAGAGCCAGCCGCCGCAGGCTGGCCAATAGTTCTTCTACCTCGTCCAGGACCAGGCCCAAGGCCTCTTTGAGCAGGTAGTTTTGGGCGGTATCGACCACGTCGCTGCTGGTCAGACCGTAGTGCAGGTAGCGTGAAACGGCCGGACTCCGGGTCAGCTCGGCCAAGGCGCGGACGAAGGCGGCCACGTCGTGGCGGGTCTCGGCCTCGAGCCTTTCGACGCTCTCCACAAAATCTGCCTCAAAATCGCCAGCCGGCAGGGCTTGCGCCAGGTCGCGTGCCGCTTCTGCGGGTACGGCGCCGAGCTCGCTCCAGGCCGTCAGAGCTAACTTTTCCACCTCGGCCCAGACGCGCAACTTGTGCCCAGCGGACCAGAGGCGGGCGGTCTCGGGGGTTTGGTAACGGGCAATCATCGGCACTAGCCTAGCACGCCGACTACTGTCGGCTGGAATACCGAACAATCTCCGCAAAGACGGCAGGCTGGAGTGGAGGAGAAAAAATATCTTGAATACTCAGCAAAAACGAAACGGCGCCTTCACCAGCCTGTTCTACGGCATGATAGCGGCGCTGCCCATGGGAGCGCTGGCGATGATGCCGGCGCCTTTGTCCGGCATGCAGTTTGCCGCGCCCTTGCGCCTGATCGCCAGCTCGCTGCTGGGCCAAGCGGCCCTCAGCGGCGCGACGGGGCTGCTGCTGGGCCTGGTCTTGCACATGATGACCGGCGCGGCTCTGGGCGCAGTCTACGCCTATCTACTCGGTCCCGGAGCCGCCAAAATGCTTTATGGCGCCCTCTACGGGCTGGCGGTCTGGCTGCTGGCCACCCTTAGCCTGGGACACGTCGCGCCGATAATGGCGCAGCAGATGCCCTACTGGCTCTTCGCCATGGCGCACCTCGTTTACGGGGCTACGCTGGCGCTATTGTGGCGCAGGTAGAAATGCTAGACCGCGCGAGAGCGGGCCCGCTCCGGCCCGCGGCTTTGCTTGCCGCCAAGACGCCGCTGCGACAAACAGCGAATTAGCCTCACACGGAATACCACCGATAGCTGTCTTAGTACAAATTATCCTATATACTATAGCATGCGAACCTTGCTGGCCAACCGGTTGTACTTGGGTTACGCTCTTTTTGTCAATATAGGCTCATTTCTGGGAATGCTTGTCTTCGGAATTATATGGAGCCTAACCATAGTTATTAGAAATGGCGTAAGCGATCCGCAGGCTGCCGCGGAAGTTGCTGAAACCGCCACCCAAAATGCCTGGCAGGACCTTTTCCAACTAGGTATGGCTCTAAGCATGCTCGTTTTTGCCTGGATAGTCTGGGGATATGTAAAACGATACAGAAGGATACTTGGCTGGGACAGAGCGCTGCGACCTGCTCCCACGCTGCTATTAACTATTACTATACTTGCCTTCAATCAGTTTTACGTGGCGTTTTTATTGTGGTTCGCTCCTCCGCGGTTTTTGCGGGCCGCGTTCAAGCCTTACGACGCAAGCTCGCTTTGGGGCTACGCCGCCGCTGCTGTTGTCTATATCATCCTGGCGCCGCTCATTGAGGAGTGGTTGTTCAGAGGGATAATGTTACGCAGTTATGCTTCGGCGCAAGGGCCAGCCTTCGCACTGGCTGCTTCGGCATTCCTCTTCGCAGTACTGCACATAGCTCCTATCACGGTTATCTTCGCCTTGGGGATGGGTTATTTGTTCGGGCGGTGGGTACTTTCCGGAGGCGGCTTGCTGGAAACATTCACGGCCCACGCGTTCAATAACAGCGTTAGTTTTGCCCTCTCTATTTGCGGAGCAGGGCAAACCCTTAGCCACAGAGCCAGTTCGACCGCGGGAATAGCGGGTCTCTTGGGAGGATTGGCCATTATCTGGCTATTCACACGCTGGATACGGTTCAAGTCCATAATCGCTAAGACTAATGAGCCGATTTTATCTCTGAGTCTTGCAACTACCGCAATAGCGGCGTCCGTTTTATTTTTATTTTCGCTTTCGGAAATGTTCTCGTAGTTGCTTGGCGATCTACTTCTCTCCCGACTCTGGGTTTTCAGCAACCTTTCGGGGTGTGGCTTCCAGCCGCTCCGGCGCGGCTTCGAACTCGCCCGCCGCCAGCTTTTCCTTGAAGCGCCGCGCCACCGGCGTCAGGCGGCTTTGGTAGCTGCCCACGGCGCGGTTGTAGGCCTCCACGCTCTTTTGCAGGCTGCGGCCGACCTCGGCCAGAGAGGCGCTATATTTCTCGAACCGCTCTATCAGCAAGCGGCCTTCCTTGGCCAGTTCGCGAGCGTTATCGCTGAGAGTCTGCTGCCGCCAGCCGTAGGCCGCCGACTTGAGCAGGGCCAGCAGGGTAACGGGGCTGGCGGGCAAAACCTTCATCTGCAAAGCCTCGTCCAGCAAATCCGGGTCCGCTGAAAAGGCAGCCGCCAGCGCCGCTTCGCTGGGCACAAAGAGAACCACGAAGTCGGGGGAACGCTCGAAGGCGCGCGAGTAGTCTTTGGAAGCCAGCTCCTTGGCTCGAGCCCGCAGCTGCCGCGCGTGCTCCGCCAGCTTGCGCTTGCGCTCTTCCTCGCCGTCCGCGCGCAGCGCCTGCAGGTAGGCCGCCAGCGGGGTCTTGGCGTCTACCGGCAATACCCCGCCGCCGGGCAGGTGCACCACCATGTCGGGCCGGCCCTGGGAGGTGTGCTGTTGTAAAGCAAAGTCCACGTGCTCGCTCATGCCCGCCAGCTCGGCCACCCGCACGAGCTGCATCTCGCCCCACTGGCCGCGGGCGCTCGAGCTCTTGAGGGCCTCTCCCAAAGTGGTGGTGGCGGCTTGCAGACCGCGCTGCTCCTCGGCCAGACTACGCAGCTGCTGCGCCAGCGCGCCGTAGGCGCTTTCGCGCTTGCCTTCCAGCTGGCGCACCTGCTCTTCCAGTTTGTGCAGGTTCTCTTTGAGCGGCGTCAAGAGTCCGCTCAACTCGGCCTTGTGGGTCCCCAGTCTGCCCGAAAGCTGGCCGTCAATCTGCCCCAGCAGCTCCCGGGCGCGCTCCACGAGCTTCTTGCTGTTGTCCTCCAGGCTACGGTTGGAAAGCGCCAAAAAGGCGTCGGCCAGCTCACCTTTGGCGCCGTGCAGCCACTCGCTCTTCTCGCGCTCTGCCTCCAAGCGCGCCCGCAGGGCGGCGTTCGCGGCGTGTAAATCGCGCAATCGGCGCGCCAGCGCCGCGGCTCGCCAGAGCCCCCATCCGCCCGCGATGAACAGCCCCGCCAAAAAAGCGAGCAATACGTACATCTGCAAACGCGCCTCTTCCATAACACCACCTTACCGGTTGCGGCATACTGAGGGGGTGCGCCCTTTGAGCCTCGAGGCGGTAGACTTTCTCGTTAGCCAAAAAGCTCAGGAAGAGCTGCGCCTGCTAAAGCCCGCAGGAGAACCGTTGCGGGTTTTAGCAGGGCTGCGCAGGCGCTGGAGCGCAGACGAGGCGGCCTGGCTCTACGACCAGGCGCTCTTGCGACGTCGCGCCGCCGCTAAGTTTTCAGAAGCCGACTTGATGCTATTTGAAGGAGAGGCCCTCGAGCAAGCCAGCAGCGAGGCCGTAGCCGCCTGGCGCGCCCGCGAGTTGCTGGCGCCCTACGAAAGCGTCGCCGACCTGGGATCGGGAATAGGCGGCGACGCCATAGCGTTCGCTCGAGCCGGCAAAGAGGTGCTGGCCGTCGAAAAGAACCCGCTGCGCGCCGCCATCTTGCGTTATAACGTCGCCGCTTTGGGGCTTTCCGAGAGGGTAAGCGTAGTCGAGGCCGACTGGCGCGACCTGTCTTTCGAGCAGCGGGTAGTCTTCGCGGACCCGGCGAGGCGCAAGCAGGGGCGGCGCAGCGTGCGCCTGCGCGACATGGAGCCTCCATTTGAAGACGTCTTGGCGCTTTCTGAGCGGGTCGAGGGGCTACTGGTCAAGCTGGCGCCGGCTCTCGACAAGGACGAGGTCCCCGCTGGGGCAAGCCTGGGGTTCGTTTCGCTGCGTGGAGAGTTGAAAGAAGCCCTCGTAGGACTAGGTTCGCTGGCGCGAAAGACTACTTGGGCCGTGGCCCTGCCGGCGCAAGCCTGCCTGCAAGGCCCCGAGTTTCCCGCGGCGGCCGTTAGCGCGCCCCGCAGCTTCATCTACGAACCCGACCCTGCGGTAATTCGCGCCGGCCTGCTGCACAAGCTGGCCGCCCGGCTGGGCGCCGCCCAGATCAATGAACGGGTGGCCTACCTGAGCGGCGACGAATGTCGCAACGATCCTCTGGCTGGCTGCTGGCGGATCCTGCGCCACGCCCCCTACCGCCTAAAAACGCTGCGGGGCTGGCTGAACGAACTCGGCCCCGCCTCACTGGACGTCAAGAGGCGCCATAACCCGGTAGACCCGCAGGAACTGCTAAAACGTCTGCCCCAAGAAGGCGGGGGACGCCGCCTGACCCTCTTTTTGACGCGGCTGCGCGGCGAGCCGTGGATGATACTGGCCGAAAAACCCCAAAGCTAGCTCTTTTTCTGGCTGCGGGCGTGCTCGCGCTCCAGATAAGCGGGGGTGTAGATGCGGACGGCCTTACCGCCTTGGCCCTCGCCATCCGTGCTCCAGACCAGGTAGTCGCCCGCGAAGGGGCCGTCTTTTATCTGGAACATCACGAAGCCGTCGCCCTCGCCGATTACCGCCACGCTACCCAGCTCTTGCGCCTCGATAGGCTTACCGGCAGGTTCTATGTGCAGCATCCAAACGTCTTTGCCGCCGCGGCTGAGGAAGACCACCGCCAAGGCGCGCCCCGCCAGCTTGACGTTCGCGTATTCGAAGTACTGATCGCCCTCGTTGAGCCCCTTTTGGGCTATTCCTGTGTGTATTGGTGTATAGCTGTCAGGATTTTCGACTATCTTTTTGACCTCGGCGACCCAAGGCTTGGCTTCAGCGGTGATAACGTGTTCGGGAATCTGGGGAGCCTTTTTCAGCTCCTGACCCTCGGCGGCGGGCGCAGTTTGGGCGGGAGCGCCGCCGCTTTGCTTCTTGGTCTTGTCGGACGCCAGTATCGTTTCGTCTAAAGGCGCGGGGTTCTGGCGGCTGCTAACAAAGCCGAAGGCGGTTAGCGCAAAACCCGCGACCACCAGCAGCAGAGCCGCCGCGCTCCACTTTTGCTGCAAGAGACCCAGCAAGGCTCCTATAACCAGTAGGGCTAAACCAATCCAGGCAATGGTCATGCCTATTAGTTTAACGTCGCTGAGACGGCGAGGTCACGGCTTAGCGGCCGCCGCGGCTATCTGCTGCGCCAAGCCGTGCTCACGCTTGAGGAAAGAGGGGCTGTATATCCGCACCGCCTCGCCGCCGCCGCGGTGCCCGCCGCTCGCCCAAACCAGGTAGTCGCCGGCAAAGGGTCCGTCTACTAATTTAAATACGATGAAGTTGCCTCCCTCGCCAAGAATGCGCGCGCTTCCCAGCTCCTCCGGTTTTATGGGGACGCCCTTCATGCCGGGCTCCAGATGCACCATCCAGGTAGCGCCGTCGTGCGGGTTTTTAGACAAAAAGACGGTCTGGAAATAGCGGCCGCCCAGCTTGAGGTCGGTGTACTCGTATATCCTGTCCCCTTTGTTGGGGGCGTCTTCGGGAGCGTCTCCCGCCTGCAGCAGCGGATAGTGATTAGGTTTGGCTATGAGTCTTTTGACCTCTTCGGTCCACGGTTGAACATTTCCGCGCAGCACGTGTTCGGGTATGTCCGGAGCTACTTCCTCTTTGGCGCCGCTTTCTCCCTCCTGCTGCGAGGTCTTGGCGGGCGGAGCGTCGCTATCGTCGTCTTTCTTTACCTGAGAATGCCCATTTTGCGCCGCATCGCCATTTGCAACAGCGTTGCCGGAATCCGAGGCCAGCACCTCTTCGCTGATAGGAACCCGGTCGTGTCCCATGGAGGAGACTCCGTAAACGACCAGCAGCAAACCAGCCAGCACGCCCAGCAGCGACAAGACCGACCACCTTTTGAAAAAAGCCGCAGCGGCGGCGGCGATTACCAGGGTTAGACCTGTCAAAACAAACGTCATATAAGGCATTCTAAACTAACTGTAGGGGTTAACTAAAATGGAAACGCTAACGATACCCACCCACGAGTTCAACGAGATGGTCGACATTACCAACCAGGTGCAACGAGCGGTCTCTCGAGCGGCGCTGGAACAGGGGGCCGTACTAGTTTACTCACCCCACACCACCGCCGCTATAGTAGTCCAGGAAGGAGCCGACCCCAACGTAGCCCATGACCTGCTGGCGCGCCTGCAGGAACTGGCGCCACGGCGGCGCCCTCAAGATCGCCACGCTGAAGGCAACAGCGACGCCCATCTCAAAACGGCTTTGTTGGGCTGCTCGCAGATAATACCGCTGGCTGATGGGCGTCTTGTGTTGGGCGCGTGGCAAAGCATCTTTCTCGCCGAGTTCGACGGGCCGCGCACTCGTAGAGTGCTATTAACAATGATGCCCGCTGCTGGCTAGGAGGTGGCGGCAATAGCCGGAAGGTCCGCTGGGCCGAACTAAGTCATAGCGAGACGCGTCGGACGAAAAGGCGGCTTGTCTTGCTGCGAAAGAACGGCTCTTGTCGTCTCGCTAATCCAGTAGCAACTCTCTGCCAGCAACGACCAGCACCACTTCGTCCGCCGCCGCGGCCACGGTGCGGTTGGCCCAGCCCAGCAGGTCGCGGTAGCGCCGGGCCAGGGCGTTCTCCGGTACGATGCCCATTCCCACCTCGTTGCTGACGACGATCAGCGTCTTGCCGCCTTCGCGCCAGGCGGTGATCAGCCGTTCTACTTCCGAACGAACCGCGTCTTCCCCAGCCGCCAGCAGCAGGTTGCTGACCAGCAGGGTCAGGCAGTCGAGCAGGGCGACGTCGTGTTTCGCGCGCCCCAGCGCCGCCGCCGCGTCGCGCGGCTCCTCGATGGTCTCCCAGGCGGCGGGCCGCTCGGCCCGGTGGGCCGCCGCCCGCGCCGCCATCTCCTCGTCGCCGGCGCCGGCGGTGGCGATGAAGGTTACGGCGTCGCCCCCCAGCGCCCGCGCCCGCTCGAGCGCCGCCGCGCTCTTACCCGCCCGCGCCCCGCCCAGGTAGAGAACGAGGCGCGGCAGCCGGGGCGGGTCCGGGGGCGCGACCGCCCCTGCCTGCCGTACCGGCTCCCGGCGCGAAAAGGCCATTTCCTCGATGCGCTTCATGTCCAGGTGCTCCTCCAGGGCGTCGGCCAGCCGGTCGAACTCACGCTCGAGTCCCGCCGCCGCGCGCCCGAAAAGCGCCCGCTGCAGCGCCGGCTCCTCGAAGAGGCCGTGCAGGTAGACGCCCAGCACGTTGCCCCGCGCGAAGGCCCGCCCGCCGGCCATCACCTCGCGGGTTCCGCCGGCGGCGCGGCTCTGGCCGTGGTGGATCTCGTAACCCTCCACCTCCAGACCCGAAAGGGCAGCCCAGTAACCCTCCAGCGCTTCGAAGCGGCCGCGGCTACGGCGCACCGTTTTGGCCGGATCCATCGTTGTCTCGAGCTGCAACAGCCCCAGCCCCGGTGCCGCCCCCTCCACCCCCTGGGGGTCGTGCACCGCGCGGCCCAAAAGCTGCAGACCACCGCAGACGCCCAGCAGCGGCCGGCCCGAGGCCGCGTACTCGCGCAGCGCACGCGCCATCCCGCTCGATTCGAGCCACCGGGCGCTGGCGGCGGTGTGCTTGGAACCGGGCAGAATCACCAGCTCGGCGTTCGCCAGCGCGTGCGGTTCGCGCACCAGCGCCACCCGGGCCAGCTCCGCAAGCGGCCAGAACTCGTCGAGGTTGGAGGCGTAGGGGTAGGCGACGATGGCGACGCGCGGCCCCGAGCCGGAACCGGCCGTTCCCAAGAGCGGCGCGTCCTCGTCGGGGAGGCGGTGGCGCAGGTAGGGCAGCACCCCCAGCGTGGGCACCCCGGTCCAGCGCTCGAGCAGCTCGGGCGCCGGGGCCAGCAGCGCGGCGTCGCCGCGAAACTTGTTGAGCACGAAGCCGCGCACCAGCGCCCGCTCCTCCGGCGCGAGCAGGCCCCAGGTGCCCCAGAGGTGGGCGAAGGCGCCGCCGCGGTCGATGTCGGCCGCCAGCAGCACCGCCGCGCCGGTCTCTCGCGCGACGGCCATGTTGACGAGGTCACCGGCGCGCAGGTTGACCTCGGCGGGGCTGCCCGCCCCCTCGGCGATCACCAGCTGGTATTCCGCGCGCAACGCCCGCAGGCTCTCCCGCACCGCCGGCCACAGCCGCGGCCTGCGCTCACTCCAGGGGGTTCGCGAGAGCTCGGGATCCACCCGCCCCAGCACCACCACCTGGCTTTTGGTCTCGGCCTCGGGCTTGAGCAGCACCGGGTTCATCCGCACCTCGGGCGTTACGCCGGCCGCCAGCGCCTGCAGGTACTGGGCGCTGCCCAGCTCGCCGCCGGCGGCCACGCGCGCGTGGTTCGACATGTTCTGGGCCTTGAAGGGCGCCACCCGAACCCCCCGCCGGGCGAACCAGCGCGCCAGCGCGGTGACCAAGAGGCTCTTCCCCGCCCCCGAGGTCGCCCCCTGGACCATCAGCACCGGGGCTAGCCCTCGCGCCATACCTCCACCAAACGCTTCGCCGGCCACTCGTAGACGTAGACCGTGGTGTGGGGGATGATCTGCAGGTCGCCCGAGAGCCAAAGCAGCGCGCGCATCACCCCGGCGTGGCTGAAGATCAGGTGCCGCCCCGCCGGCAGCGCGTCCACGAAAGCGCTCACGCGCTCCACCACCTCCAGCGTCGCCTCGCCCCCGGGGGCGCGGAACTTTTCGAAGCCCATCATCGCCTGCTGCACCTCGGGCTGCAGACTTTCCCAGCGCTTGCCTTCCAGCAGCCCGAAGTGAATCTCGCGCAGCTGGGGAGTCCGTTCCGGGGCAAAGCCCGCCAGCTCGGCCGTCTTCCAGGCGCGCACCAGGTCGCTCGCCCAGACCGCGTCGAAGCGTGCACCGGTCAGCTGCGTGCGCAGCCCGGCGGCCTGTGCACGGCCCAGCGGCGTCAGCGGCACGTCGGTCCAGCCGCCCAGGCGGTGCTGGCGGTTCCAGATGTTCTCGCCGTGGCGAATCAGGTAGAGCGTCTTCATTCAGCCGCCTCCCAGGGTTCCACCAAGCGAACCCCAAAGTAGGGCTGCGCGCGGCGAGTGTAGCGCGAGCAGAGATCGCTAACGCCCACCCGCCCCGCCAGATGCGCTATCAGCCCCTCCTTGACGGGGTTATGAGCCGCTACGCCCGCCTTACGCTTGCAACCATGCACCACCAGACCCAGCAGTACGTCCGCCATTTGTACGTATAGGGTAGCGTTGGAGTCGAGCATCAGCGCGTTCAGCACCCGCGGGTGGCGGCGCACCTCGCGCTCGAAGTAGCGCTGCGACTCGCGCGGCTTACTCACGTGGTCGGCAATGACCACGCCGTAGGCGCCGTCGGCCAGGGCGCTTTGGACCAACCGCTTAGTGTAGTCAATCTGCGCTTCCCAGATGCCGCCATATTTGCGCCCTGGAGCAAAACCCCGGCGGCGTTTGTCTAGCACCTGCGCCTTAAAACCGAGGCTAGGAGTCGAAAAAAAGAGGTCGATCAACTCTTGGTACACCCAGGCGTTTTTGCGGCCGATGCGGGCGAACTTGAACTCAAAATGGGGGTGCAGGCGGCCGCGCGCCCGCTGCAGCAGACCGTGCAGCTCGGCCGATAGCGCGGCGGTGTCGGCGGTGCGCAACAGCCCCAGGCCGAAGAAAGGCTGGCGCTTGTCGCGGCTCAGCACGCCGGTCTCGTCGATGAAGAGGAAGTGCAGGGGCTCCATACCTGGTCCTGATGATACCGCCCGGCTCACGCGCGCTCCTCCAGGGCGGCGGCGAGCGCCGCCAGGGCTTTTGGCGGCTGGGCCGAGAGCCGCGCCCAGTCGGGCAGGCCCTTGTCGGCGAGCGGCCGCACCCGCAGCCCCCGCGCGCGCAAGAAGGCCGCCGCGTCCTCGCCCAGCCGCGCCATGACGAAGTTGGCCGCGCCCTCCTGCACCGCGTAGCCGCGCTCGCGCAGGAGGCCCGCCAGCCGGCGTCGCCAGGCAAAGAGGGTGGGCAGGGTGCCGCGCAGCCAGTTGCGCGCCCCGGCCCCCGCCTGGGCGCGCAAAAAGGCCACCTCGGCCGCGCCGATGACCCACGAGGGGGCGGCCCCGACCAGCCGCGCGGCCAAGTTCTCCGAGGGCGCGATCAGGTAGCCGGCGCGCACGCCGGTGAGGCCGTGGGCCTTGTTGGGGGCGAAGAGGCGCACCGCGCCCTCGAGAGCGGGCACCGCAGCGCCGGTCAGCGGCGCGTAGGCAAGGTCGAAGACGAGCCAGGCGCCGTACCGGGAGGCCCTGCGCGCGGCTTCCTGAACGAAGCCGGCCTCGAACAGCTCTCCGGTGGGGTTGTTGGGCTGGGCCAGGAAGGCCAGCGCCGCGTTTCCGAGGCCGCGCAAGAACGCTTCGCGGGAGCGGGCCTCACGGTACCCCATCCCCGCCGCCCGGGCCGCGTGGGCGTACTCGCCGAAGGTGGGACCGAGCGCGAGCACCGCTCCCGCTCGCACCCGCACCAGGCGGTGGATCAGCTCGCTGGCCCCCGAGCCCGGCACCACGCTCTCCGCAGGAACGCGGTGATGGGCGGCCAGAACCTCGCGCAGGGCGCCGTAGCTTGGGTCGGGATAGCGCGAAAGGTCGGCCCGCCGGATGGCGGCCAGCAGCACCGGGTTGGGCCCCAGGGCGTTGGCGTTGCTGGAGAAGTCGTGGCGGGGCTCGGGCCCGCCGTCGGGCCCGCCGTGAAAGGTCACACCCCCCACGCTCCCCAGCCGAGGAGTGCGGCCAGCGCGTAGGCCAGGGTCGCCGCCCGCCGCACCCGCGCCAGCGCCCGCCGCAGGTCGGCGGGCTCGGGGGCGCGGCCGGAGGGGTTGAGCACGTAGGCGCCCCGCTTTTCCAGCCGCACCCCCAGCGCCAGGGCCAGCGCTCCCATCGGCCAGCCGGCGTTGGGCGAGGGGGTGCGCCCGGCCTCGCGGCGGAGCGCCGCCAGCTTCCCCGGGCCCAGCAGCAGGGCGGTCAGGCGCGCCGGGATCCAGTTCAGCGCGTCGTCGGCCCGGGCGGCCGGCCGCCCCCAGCGGCGGTAGCGGGGCGTGCGGTAGCCCCAGACCGCGTCGGCGGTGTTGGCGTAGCGGTAGAGCCAGGCCCCGGGGAGGCCGAAGAGAACGAAGTAAAAGAGCGGGGCCAGCAGGCTGTCCGAGAGGTTTTCGGCCAGGGTCTGCAGGGCCGCCATGCGCACCCCGGCCGCGTCGAGGTCCCGGGTGTCGCGGCTCACCAGCCGCGCGAGCCGCCTGCGGGCCTCGTCCAGATCGCGGCCCAGCGCGGCCTCGACCGCGGTCACCTCGCCCGTGAGCATCCGCAGCGAGAAGGCCGGCCACAGCAGCAGGCCGGTCAGCAGCGCGCGGCCAGGCACATCGAGTGCGGTCACACCCCACCACGCCATGGAGGATAGCGCAAGCACCGCCGCCGCACCGACGGACCAGGCCAGCGCCCCCGCGCGCACGTCGTCGCGCCAGAAGCGCTCGAGCCCCGCCAGCAGCCGCCCGATCCCGACCACCGGGTGCAGCCGCGCAGGCGGTTCACGAAAGACCGTGTCGAGGAGGGCGGCGAACAAGACGGCCACCTCACACCCCCGTGCGCGCGGCGGCCACCTCGACGAAGCGCCGCGCCAGCTCGGGCGCCGCCGGGAAGTAAAGGTGGATGTAGCTGGCGTGCACCCGGCCGTCTGAGTAACCCTCGCGCCCGGCCCCGTCCACCCGCAACCAGGCCGCGGGCTCCGCCGCCGGGCGGGTGGAGTAGTGGAAGGCATGGCCCTTGGCGCGCCAGCCCCGCCGGGCCACCGGGCCGTCGGCCAGCGCCTCGACGTGGCGGTAGCCCAGGGTGGGGCGGTTTTGCATGCGCGCCGCACCAGGCACCAGGCCGACCATCGGAAAACGCCCATCGGGCGTTTCGAGGGCTTCGGAGAGGTACATCAGGCCGCCGCACTCGGCGTAGACCGGTCCGGGGAAGCTGCGCAGCGCCTCCAGCACCCCCCGGTTCGCGGCCAGCTCGCGCGCGTAGAGCTCCGGATAACCCCCACCGATCCAGACCGCGCCCGCGTCCTCCGGCGGCCCCTCGTCCGCGAGCGGGCTGAAGGGCACGAGCTCCGCGCCCAGCTGCTCGAGCAGCTCGAGCGCCTCGGGGTAGTAGAAGCCGAAGGCGGCGTCGCGGGCGACGGCGATGCGCGCCCGCAAGGGACGCCGTTCCCGCGGAAGACCGTGCGCAGGCGCGTCGAGTTCGGGGGCGGACGCGGCCAGCTCCCAAAGCCCCTCCACGTCGAGCGTGTCCGCCGCCCGGGCCCAGGCTGCGGGCTCGAGCGAACGCTCCCCGGCCAGCACCAGCCCCAGGTGCCGCTCGGGCAACTCCAGCTCGGGAAGGCGCGGCAGGTAGCCCAAAAGCGGCACCCCCACGGGCTCGAGCGCCTCGGCCAAAATCTGCGCGTGCCGCTCGGAGCCCACCCGGTTGGCGATAACAGCGCCAAGACGAACGCGCGGCTCGTGGTCGCGAAACCCCCGCACCAGCGCGGCGATGGAGCCGGCCATGGCCCGTGCGTCCACCACCAGCACCACCGGCGCGTCCAGCCAGCGGGCCACCTGAGCGGTGGAACCCTCGCGCCCCAGGGCGTCGCGGCCGTCGAAGAGCCCCATCACCCCCTCCACCAGCGCGCCCTCCGCACCCGCAGATCCGCGCCGGAAGACCTCGAGCAGCTCGGGCCGGTCGAGGAACCAGCCGTCCAGGTTGCGCGACGTGCGCCCCGCGGCCCGCGCCAGGTGGGTGGGGTCGATGTAGTCGGGGCCCGCCTTGAAGGGCTGCGCCACCCGGCCCCGCGCCCGCCAGGCCGCCAGCAAGACCGCGGCCACCGTCGTCTTTCCCGAACCCGACGACGGAGCGGCGACGACCAGGCGCGGCAGCTTCACGGCTCCAAGAACGCGCCGAGCGCAGCGTTGAAGCGCTCGGGATGGCTCAGGTAGGGGAAGTGGCCCACCGCCCCGAGGTCGCGCACGAAGGCCTGCGGGTAGCGCGCCTTCAGGTCGGCGCGCGCCCGCGGCGGGATGAGCGGGTCGTTCGCCGCCTCGAAGACGGCGTGGGGCGTCCGCGGCTCGGGGGGCGTGAAGGTTTCGAAGACGGCCCGCGAGCGGGCCAGGACGTCGGCCTTGCGCATCCGGCGCGTGTACTGCTCCTCCAGGTAGCCGGCGAGCAGCGCGTCGCCGCCGGCGGCCGGCACCAGCTTCCGCCGCGCGTTGCGCAGCATCGCCCCCAGCACCAGCCGCTCGGGCAGCCAGCGGGCCAGCGCCGCCAAGCGGCGGCCCTTCAGGATCTCGGGGTGGCCCGGCGGAAAGGTGTTGGCGAAGACCGCCCGCTCCACCCGCTCCGGCCGGCGGGCCGCCAGGTACTGGGCCAGCAGGCCGCCGAGCGAGCTGCCGACGACCACCGCCTCCCGTGCGCCCGCCGCGTCGAGAACCGCCAGCACGCCGTCCGCCAGCCGCGCCAGCGAGCCCTCCAGAGGGTAGGTCGGGGCCACCACCCGCCAGCGGCGCGCGTAGGCTTCGAGCTGCTGGAACCAGATGTCGCCGGCGCCGGCCATGCCGTGCAAAAAGAGGAGGGTGCGCGGCCCTTCGCCCAGCGCGTAGTAGCGCCAGAGCAAACCGCCCCGCTCCAGCGTGCGCAGCGGTTGCCGCAGCCGGAAGCGTCGCAAGGCCTCGATGCGCGGGTCCATACCTCAGCCTAATGCTCCATGCCCTTCTGCGCCGGGGCCCCGGCGTCGTAGGCGTGCTTGACCTTTTTCATCTCGGTCACCGTATCGGCCAGCGCCACCAGATCGGCCGGTGCGTCGCGCCCGGTAAGCACCACGTGTACGTGGCGAGGTCGCGCGCGCAGGGCCTGCGTGATCTCGGCTACGGGAATCCAACCGAAGTTAAGGGGGTAGGTCACCTCGTCGAGGACGACCAAATCCCAGTCCCCCGAGGCGACGGCCTCCGCCGCCCGCCGCCAGCCCGCGCGCGCCAGCTCGGCGGACTTCTCCAGGTCGCGCGAGCGCCAGCTGAAGCCGTCGCCCAGCCCCTCGATGGGAACGCCCAGACGCTCGAGCGCCCGGTGCTCGCCAAACGCCGCCCGCTCGTGCTTCATGAACTGAAAGATGCGCGGGCGGAACCCGCGCCCGGCAGAGCGCAGCACCAGGCCCAGCGCCGCGGTGGTCTTTCCCTTGCCCTCGCCGGTGTAGACGAGCACCAGGCCCCGGCGCTCACCCTTCGGTTTCGTCATGGTCACCTCCTCGAACCCACACGTGGTACGGCGTTTCCACCCACTCGGGCGGCCCTTCGGGGTAGATGGCCACTCCCCCGACCCGCACCGTCCGCCCCACGACCTCGAAGTCCAGGGTGTCGGCCGTGGTGGTGTAGACCAGCGTCTCGCCCGGCGGCAGCCCGTGGCGCAGCAGGAGCGGTCCAAAGCGGTTCGTACCCGCCCGGGTGCAGGCGCGAACCTGCCCTGCGCGCACCACCGCGACGTAGCGCGCCAGCCGCGGCCCGCTCTCAGTGACCAGCTGCTTTACCTCGCCCAGGTCCACGACGAGCAGGTTGCCCGTCGCACGCAAGCTTCCGCGCATACACACCTCCCTAAGGCCAGCGCGGCAAGACCGCCACGCCTTCCGGAGTAGCTAAAACCCTGACGTCGCCTGCGTAAACGCGCGCGAAAGCCTCTCCCGTCACCACCGCCATAACTTCACCTGCGTCTACTACCCGTCCGCCCTCTAGCAACATGGCGTCGCCCGCCGCCAGTGCGTGGTTGGGATCGTGAAAGACGCTAATGATGCCTATGCCCTCCCCTGTCAGACGACCAAGCAACCGTAACAACTCGGCTTGGTGGTGCAAATCCAGGTGATTGGTGGGCTCGTCGAGTAACAGGTAGCGCGGCCTCTGGGCCAACGCCCGCGCCAGCAATACTCGCTGGCGCTCACCGCCAGACAGTTCGCCCAACGATCTCTCCATAAGCACCGTGCTCTCGGTTACCTGCAAAGCCCAAGCCACCGCCTCCTCATCTTGGGGGCCCTCGCTCTTCCACAGACCCAGATAAGGAAGCCGGCCCAACCGCACCACCTCGCGCGCCGTCAAACCAGGAGGGAAAGGACCGTTTTGAGGCAGATAAGCCAGCCGCCTGCCGCGTTCGGCCGCGCCCCACCTGGTGAGCGGCTTTCCTTCGAGCAGCACCTCCCCCCCGCCGGGACGCAAAAGACCAAGCAGCAAACCCAGTAAGGTTGATTTACCCGAGCCGTTGGGGCCTAGCACCGCCAACCACTCCCCGGGCGCCAGGCGTAGGTTGACGCCGCTCAACACCTGCCCGCCGTGTGGGTAGGCGTAGTTCAGGTCTCGCGCCTCAAGCACGCTGCCTCCTGAGCAGGTAGAGAAAGAAGGGGCCGCCGAGAAGCGTGGTCACCACGCCTACCGGCAGCTCTGCGGGACGCACCAGCACCCGCGCCAGCAAGTCAGCCAGAACCAGCAGTAAAGCCCCTCCCAAGGCGCTGGCGGGCATGAGCAGACGGTAGTCTTCCCCTACGAAACGGCGCATTGTGTGAGGCACGATTAGCCCTACGAAACCTATTATCCCTACCTGCGCCACCGCCGCCGCGGTGGCCAGCGTAGCGCCCAGAATCATCCCCGTCTTTATCCACGGCAGGGGCAGGCCCAAGGTATGCGCCACCTCGTCGCCCAGCTGCAGGGCGTTGAGCGCACGACCGAAGAAGAAGAGCGGCAAGAGCGACATCAAGAGATAGGCGAACAGGCGGCGCACGTCGGCCCAGCCGCTAAAGGCCAGGTTCCCCAAAGTATAGCTAAAAACCGCCCGCACGCGGTCGGCATCCAGCAGCATCAAGTAAGTTGTCATGCCTATCAGGACGCTGCCCACCACCACGCCGGCGAGAATCAGGTTGTAACGCCTTGCCACGCCGCCAGCCAGCACCACCGCCAGCGCCACCGCTCCCACCGCGCCGGCAAAGGCAAAGAGCGGCACGCTCGCCGGCCAGCGCTCGGTCACAGTATGAGCATAGGCCCCGGAAAGCGAACCGGTCAGGCTGAGAGCCAGCGTCGCCCCGAACGCCGCCCCCGAGGCCGCCCCCATCAGATAGGGGTCGGCCAGCGGGTTGCGAAACAGACCCTGGTAGACGGCCCCGGCGGCGCCCAGCGCCGCACCCACCAAAACCGCCATCTGCACCCGCGGCAGGCGGATCTGCCAGACGATGGGGTCGTAGCTCTGGCCGCTCAGGCCGTCCCAGAGGGCGGCCACCACCCGCCCGCCGGACAGCGGCACCGCCCCCACCATGACCCCGAGCACCACGGCCAGTGCCAGGGTGCCGAGCAGTAGCAGCCAACCGAGCGCACGCACCGAGTGCCTACTTGCCCAGCAAACCTGGGTGGAAGCAGTCAATGAGCACCCGGAGCCCCTCGGCCACGCGTGGCCCGGGACGGTGCACCACGTCGGTCTGCTCCTTGGTCAGCTCGCAGACGCGGCCGTCCTGGATAGCGCGGATGCCGGCCCAGCCCGGACGCTCGGCAATCTTGGATGCGGTCACGCCGTAGGGTGCGTCGCCCAGCACGATCACCTCGGGGTTCTTCTCCACCACCAGCTCGGGGCTGATCTTAGGGAAGAGACCCAGCTCAGCGGGGATGATGTTCTCGCCGCGGGCCTTCTTGATGAGCGTGCCAATGAAGGAGTTAGGCCCGACGGTGTAGGGGGTGGCGTCGATCTCGTAGTAGACGGTCGGGCGGTCGGTCGCCTTGGCCGCCCGGGTCTCCAGGGCGAAGACGTCGGCGTTAATGCGGGCGACGAGCGCCTCGGCCTCGGCCTCGCGGTTCACCAGCCGCCCCAGGTTGCGGGCGGTGCGGAAGATGTCGTCGTAGGTCTGGGTATTGACCGCATAAACGGCGATGCCCAGCTTCTCCAAGGCTTCGGTGAGCTTGCCGTACTTGCTGCTGATCACCAGGTCGGGCTTAAAGCTGGCTATCAGCTCGACGTTGGGGTCATAAAGCCCGCCGGCTTTGGGCTTCTTGGCCAGTTCCGGGGGCCAGTTGGAGTAGCTGTCTGTGGCGACTATCTTGTTACAGGCGCCGATGCTGCAAATGGTCTCACTGGCCGAAGGCAGCATGACCACGATCCGCTGAGGCTCGGCCGGGATCGTGACCTGGCGCCCAAGGTCATCGGTAACGACCAGCGGGTAGGACGTGGCCAGGGCCAGGCTGAGGAGAACGCTCAGAACTGCCAGCAACTTCTTCATACAAAACCACCTCCGAACACTCGGCCCCACGAAGTCGGGAGGTGGGGGTAACCAAAAACCCCGCTGCGGCGGGGTATGCACGTGCGTTCAACTGCCCCCTTACCGCCCCCTTCCGCGAGAGGTGCCCCGTGGGGTGCGGGGCTTCCCTGGCAGGTATTCGGGCTTATGCTCCGAAGAGCCATTACCGCTGCGGGACAGCGCCGGAATCGCACCGGACTTCCCCACTTTAAGCCTGGGCTACGCGCGCCAGGCACCAGGAACCTCGAGGCCGAGCTGTGGCCCCTCCGACGGGGCTAGCTACAGCTTAGCACGAACGAGAGCCGGGCCCCCGCGGGGGCCCGGTGGAAAGCAACTATTTTTCTCGAAGGGCTACTTCTTGGACTTGGCGAGGTTGGGCTTGACGCAGATCGCCCAAACGCTCAAGGTCCAGTCTTCCGAAGGCCCGCCTACCATACGCCCCGCCTGAGCCATCCAGCCCACGTTGGAGACGGGATAGCTAGCCTGCAAGGCGATGGTCGGATCGTAAACGCCGCTTGCGGTCTGTACGCTGGCGCCGCCGCCCACGACCTGGAAGCCTTCGGGGCAGCTCACCTGAGCAACCTTGGGCTGGTTGCAGGGGCAGGCGCCGATCGCGGCGTCACTGGTGGCGCTGACGATACGGAACTCGCTGATGCCTGGAGGGCCCATGGGGCCGCGCGGTCCTTGCGGGCCTACGGGGCCGGTGGGGCCTACGGGGCCCTGCGGACCTTGCGGGCCGGTGGCACCCTTGGGGCCGACGGGACCTGGAGGCCCTTGCGGGCCTACGGGGCCGGCGGGTCCCTGCGGGCCGGCGGGGCCGATGGGGCCCTTGGGGCCGGTAGCGCCGCGCGGTCCCTGCGGGCCGGTGGGGCCTACGGGACCTACGGGACCGACCGGTCCTTGCGGACCTTGCGGGCCGGCGGGTCCGAAGCAGTCTAGGGCGTTGACCTTGCCGTCGCCGTTGATGTCTTCGGTCTTCAGATCAGGCACGCCGTTGCCGTTGGTGTCCCAGCAGTTGATGCCGGCGGGACCCTGCGGGCCGGTGGGGCCGGTGGGGCCTTGGGGACCGACGGGGCCGGTAGCGCCCTTGGGACCCTTGGGGCCTACGGGACCCTGCGGGCCGGTGGGGCCTTGGGGGCCCTGGGGACCGGTGGCGCCCTTGGGACCCTGCGGGCCGCGCGGACCCTGCGGGCCGGTGGGTCCTTGGGGGCCGCGGGGGCCTTGGGGACCCACGGGGCCGACGGGGCCCTGGGGACCTACGGGGCCGATGCAGTCAAGGGCGTTGACCTTGCCGTCGCCGTTGATGTCTTCGGTCTTCAGATCAGGCACGCCGTTGCCGTTGGTGTCCCAGCAGTTGATGCCGGCGGGACCCTGCGGGCCGGTGGGGCCGGTGGGGCCTTGGGGACCCTGGGGGCCGGTGGCACCCTTGGGACCCCTGGGGCCTACGGGACCCTGCGGGCCGGTGGGACCGGTGGGGCCTTGGGGACCGACGGGGCCGCGCGGACCGATGGGACCGGTAGCGCCCTTGGGTCCGACGGGTCCCTGGGGACCCTGCGGGCCGGTGGGA
Source organism: Thermaceae bacterium (assembly GCA_026987375.1). Lineage (GTDB taxonomy): Bacteria > Deinococcota > Deinococci > Deinococcales > Marinithermaceae > Oceanithermus. The sequence continues at coordinate 40,578 of JALSMT010000061.1, forward strand.
CCTTTGGGGCCCTTAGGACCGGTGGGGCCTTGCGGGCCGGTGGGGCCTTGGGGGCCTTGCGGGCCGGCGGGGCCCTTGGGACCCTGCGGGCCGGCGGGACCAACCGGGCCGGCGGGGCCAACCGCGCCCTTAGGACCCTGGGGGCCGGTGGGGCCGGTTGGGCCGGCGGGACCACGGGGACCCGGAGGCCCTACTGGACCCTGCGGCCCCGGAGGCCCCTGGGGACCTGGAGGCCCTTGCACAACCAGAACCTTTTGGGCCGCCGTTTTGGTTTCTATCGGGGAGGCGATTACAGCCATCCGCTGAGTGGCGCTGCTATTAACGTCTTTGAATTTGACGCCGTAAGGCACCTGTATGGAAAGCTGCTGCTGGGTCTGGTTGACGATCGTCAAAATGCCCTTGCCGTGATAATCGGGGTTGGAGACGTTGCGAAAGTTGCTGATCTCCGCTCTGACCAACCCTTGCTTCACCGCCTGCGACAACTCAATGGCTCCGCCGGAAATATCGTGGCTGGCATTGGACTTGGCGTAGCCCACGAGCTCCTTAGTAACGGGCATCTTGGCGCCGTCGTACTTGAGGCCGTCGGTGAAGTACCAAACGGCTCTCTGTACTTGGTAAGGATGGCTCTTGTTGTAGCCGCGGGCGGCGGCGTACTTGAGAACCGCGCGCACCTCTGCTGGAGCCAGGCCCACCGAAGCGAGCTTCTTACCGGGGAAGGGCTTGCCGTAATCCATGCAAAAACCCTCTACCGGCACCTCGACGGATCCCGAAGGGGGAATCGAGATTACGACGCCCGATTCCGCCGCCAACGCCCTGGGACCGGTCAGAATGACCGCGACCAGAAGAACGAGCGCGGCTGGCAAGAAGCGGCTGACTATACTGCCGAAATTAAACCTCTTCACTGCTATACCTCCTCCTTATACCTGTAGTTGCGAGCTGGAAACTCATATGAGAACTAAACTTAAGAGATACACGCAGCGCTTCCAGCCTCACCACCGCATTGTTACATAGATACCATTCCAACAAATAAAAATGGTGTTAAAGTTCGGCATGGTCTCAGGGGCTAGAATGTCTTGATGACTTTCACCGGCTATCTACTCTGGGGGTTGCTGGCGCTAGTGCTGGTTTTTACCGCCTGGTACTACAACCGCTTGGTATCGGCCCGCAACGCCGTTAAAGAAGCCTGGTCGGGAATAGACGTGCAGCTGAAGAAGAGGCACGACTTGGTTCCCATGCTGGTAAACGCGGTGGGCGCTTACGCCAAACACGAGCGCGGCCTATTGGAAAACGTCGCGCGCCTGCGTACCGGCTCGAGCCCCGACCCGCAGCAGGAAGCCGAACTGAGCCACGAACTGAAGCGGCTACTGGCCGTCGCCGAGGCCTACCCCGAGCTAAAAGCCAGCAGCAACTTCCTCTCCTTGCAGCAGCAACTCGTCGAGGTGGAAGAAAAGCTGCAGCTGGCGCGGCGCTACTACAACGGCGCGGTGCGCGTGTATAACACCCTGATAGAGTCTTTCCCGGCCCTACTGATAGCCGCACGCTTCGGATTTCGGCCGGCCCAGTACTTCGAACTACCCCTGGCCACCCAGGCCGAGGCTCCCGAGGTCAGATGGTAAAGAAACTGCTCTTACTACTGCTGCTGCTAAGCCCGGCCTTGGCCGAGGAGGCGATAAGGCGGTTTGACGTCGAGCTGCAAATGCAAAAGGGCGGCAAGCTGCTGGTAACCGAGCGGATAGACGCCTACAGCGAAGGCAGTTACATCCGCCACGGCATTTACCGCGACTTGTTGCTGGCGCCCAGCGGTAGTTTCAGCAACAGCTTGCTGAAAATTCACGTACTCGGCGTTACCCGCAACGGCGCCCCCGAGCCTTACTTCGTCTCGCGGCGCTACCGCAGGCTGCGCCTCTACCTGGGTAGTCGCGACGTTTACCTCGAGCCCGGCCTGCACCGCTACGTCCTCAAATACTTGGTGAGCGGCGCGATGCGGCGGCGTAAGAACAAAGGAGAGCTGCTTTGGAACCTGACCGGAAACGAGTGGCGTTTCCCTATATACAGTCTTGGCTTGCGCGTAGGGCTACCACCGCGGCTTAGCGCCCAAGACGTCAAAGCCCGGGTCTACTACGGCCCCCTGGGCGCACGGCGCCGCTCGCCGCTGGCGGCGACGGGCAACTCGCTCAGACTGAGCCTGAGCGAACCTCTGCCCCCCGGCAGCGGAGCCACCCTGCAGATGCAGTGGCCGCTGGCGCTCTACCGTCCGCCGCCGCCACCGCCCAGCCCGCTGGCGCTGTTTTCGCTCCTGGGAACCTTTCTACTGGCGCTCTTTTACTTTCTGGGCTGGCTGCACACGGGCCGCGATCCGGTGGTGGGACCGGTCATCCCCCGCTTCTCGCCCCCCGAGGGCGTCAGCGCCCCGCTGGCGCGCTACCTGGTGCGTAACGTCAGCGATACCCGCTCGGTCAGCTCGGCCATATTCCAGCTGGCGCAGCAAGGATACCTACGGATAATCCCCGAAAAACCGCCGGTTTTGCAACCCGGAAACAGTCCGGCCGCCGCCCAGCTAGCGCCCGAACTGAGCTCTCTCTACCAAGCGCTAATGACCAAAGTCGGCGGGCTGCGGCTGGATAGCAACCACGCCGCCGCCCTACAAGGCGCCAAAACCGCCCTGGCGCTGCGCCTCAACCAGCGCGGCCGCGAGTACCTGCACGGCAACTCCGGGCCGCCCTTACTGGGAACCTTCGCCACCGCGGCCATAGCGGCGCTGCTCTTGCTAAAGGTATTCGGCGGAGGTTTTTCAACCCTGGTTTTTACCGCTATCATCAGCTTTTTCTATACCGTCAGCGCCGCTACCATGCTGGAAAAAGCGGCGCTCTTGCTGGAAGAATACCGCCTCATACCCGGCCTGGCGCCGCTGGCCAAACTGCTGGGAGCGGCGCTGCTGCTGGTGGTTATCATCGTTCCGCCGCTGTTTGCGGGGCTGTTCATTGCAATCTCCGCCGGCGCCATGGTCGGCCTGGCCGTGGCGCTGGCGCACCTGCTCAACGTTTTCGCCCTTTACCTGATGCCCAGCTACACCAAAAAAGGAGCTCTAATCCGCAACCACCTGCTGGGCCTGATGCGCTACCTGGCGGTCAGCGACGCCGCCGAGCTAAAACGCCTGGGGGCCCCGCCCGACAGCTCTAGCCGCTTGGCGCGGCTCATTCCCTACGCCATAGCCCTGGGGCTGGAAACGCGCTTTGGCAAGAGGCTGGAGGACTACCTTAAACAGCACCCCCAAGAAGCGGGCAACGTCATCCTCTGGAGCGGCCCGCGCTCGTTTTCCGGCACAAACTCTTTCGACAGCGCCAGCCTGGACCAGCTGGGCGGGTTGACCAACGAGATATCAAACAGCATCAGGACGGCGCTGGCGCGCGCCAGCGCCGGTTCCGGCGGCGGGTTTTCCGGCGGGGGTTTTTCGGGTGGAGGCGCCGGCGGCGGGGGTGGCGGCGGATGGTAGAGCGAAAGCTGTTATGGACCGCTCGAATTCTTGCCCTGGCGCTTACCCTGCTGGTCGCCGCTTGCTCGGCCCAGCCCGGCAACCCCCCGCGAGCGCCGGGATGGAGCGTGGTCACGCCCCCAGCCCTGCCCCTCCGGCAGAACGTACTCAACCCCGACCGCGGCTTTTATACCTCCAACCTCGACCTCTTCTCGGCGGACGAGTCCGACTACGCCGCGGTCCGCGCCGCAGGCTACACTCTGGCCTACCCCTACAACACCTGGCTGCCGCGGCGGGAACTCACGCAGGCCGAGCTGGACGCCCTCCAGCAGGGCTTCGACCTGGTGCGGCGGCACGGCTTCAAGCTGATCCTGCGTTTCCGCTACGGCGAAAACGGCGACGCCGACTGGAACGTCATCCAGCGCCACCTCGAGCAGCTGGCCCCTCTGATCCAAAAGAACGCCGACGTGATCGCGGTGCTGCAGGCGGGCTTTCTGGGGCGCTGGGGCGAGTGGCACTGCTGGCAGGCGAGCGAGGTCTGCCACGACGGCGCGGTCGAGAAGGCCTACGTACTCGATCGGCTGCTGGCCGCGCTGGCCGGTAGCGACGTGCCCCTGGCGCTGCGCTACCCGCCCGACAAGGCGCGCTACCTGGGTGACCTCGACTTTGCCGATTACGACAGCGTACCGCCGCCGCCCGATCCGGTGCGGGGGTTCGCGGATACGGAGGGCCTGCGCGCCCGCATCGCCCACCACAACGACTGCTTCCTTTCGAGCGCCGACGACGTGGGCACCTATCCCAACGAGCCGCGCGAGCGCATTAATCAGTGGCGCGGCTTTACCTACGCCGAAAACGAGCACCTCCTCTACGGCGGCGAGACCTGCAATGACCAAGACCCAGACGACCCCGGGCGAGCCCGCGGGGCGCGCCTGCTGGACGAGCTGAAAAAGGCCCACCTGGACTACCTCAACGCCGACTACCACCCTGGAATGCTGCAAAACTGGCGCAGCGACGGAGTTTTTGAGGAGGTAGCCGCGCGTCTGGGTTACCGCCTAGTGCTCGATGAAGCAGCCTGGACCGCACCGTCCCCCGGGGCGAGCTGGAGCTTCCGCATAACGATCCACAACGACGGCTTTGCCCGCCTCAAGCGGCGCTACCACGTCTTTTTGCTGTTGCAGAGCAACCACCAGACCATCAAAGAGCCGCTAAACTTTGACCTGCGCCAGATAGCCCCAGGAGAGAGCAAGACCTTCTCCCAGGCGAAGCTGCCGGGGTTAGCGGCGGGGCGCTGGCGCTTGGGGCTGGCTATCAGCGATCCCGCCGCGCGAGGGGAGGGTCGTCGCGAATACGCTATTCGCCTGGCCAACGAACTGAACTACGACGGCGTCAACTGGCTGGGGGAGATAGTTACGCCTCGAGCGGGCTCAATAGTAGAATCCGGCGCCGCGATCTGCAGCGGCAATAGCGGATATATAGATCAACGCGATATTCCGCGGCGCTACTGAACTCGTAAACCTGGTTCTATCCGCCTGGTCGCTCGGTCGCTCAGGCGCTCTTCGGCGCGAATGGCAAGGGTGACTTGGTTACGCAACTTCTTCTCTCAGCAATAAAGATACGAACGAGAAAAGGGCAAGTCCACCCTTCCCTCACTATCAGGTTTGGCCAGCAGCACCTGGTGCACCGCCAGGTGCCCGGCGGCGAA
>JALSMT010000062.1 GCA_026987375.1 Thermaceae bacterium
TGTTGCAGGAGAGCTGGGCGTGTGCGGTGCGCCTGGGCGCGGCGAAGCCTTCCGAGTTCACGCAGGTGGTGGTGGACACCACGGTGCAGGAGAAGAACATCGCTCATCCCACCGATGCGAAGCTGGCATACAGGGCGCGGGAGCGGCTGGTGAAGCTGGCGAGGCAGCACGGATTGAAGCTGCGGCAGAGCTATGTTCGGGTTGGCAAGAAGGCGTTGATCAAATGCCAACGCTACGCCCATGCGAAGCAGTTCAGGCGGGCAAACCGGGAGTTGCGCAAGCTCAGGACGTGGCTTGGGCGGGTGATCCGCGACATTGAACGGCAAATTGCCAAGGATGCAGCGCTGCAGGATATCTTCCGCAGGGAGCTGTGGCAGGCCGAGCGGGGACCTCTATCAACCCGGTTTTCGAAGGCAATTTGGCACGAGGGAGCGCTCCGGCCCTCGGTTCGAAGCTATCGGGCGGCTCCGAGGGGCTGTTTTTCACCCTTTTGAGGCCTGGTTCCGGCCTTGTTTGTCAATTTCGGGCAGATTCCGCCCTCAGCCTCCAGCGGCCCGGATCTCCAGCCACGCGAACCGGCGCAGGTTCCAGGCCAGGTTGGCCATGCCGATCTTTACCTTCGCTCGCGCCAGCCCAATGGTGCGCACGAACAGCCCCATCTGGGCCTTCAATCCCGCGAACACATGTTCAACCCGCGCACGAACCCTCGACTTGCGCCCGTTGGCCCGCGCCAGACGCTCAGGCAACGGCCGCCCCTTCGGCTTGCGGTGATGAATGCGCGAGACCAGGCCGTGCTTCTTCAGTGCCTTCTCGTTCCCTTTCGAGCGATAGGCCGTATCCGCCCACACATCGGATGCCGTATTCTCACTGTCCAGCAATGCCTGCAGCCGCGCTCCATCATGGGCTGCGGCGTCCGTCACCATCCACTTGCGGATCAGCTTGTGCCGGCGGTCAACATTGATATGGTTCCCCGATCAAGTCGGGGACAAGCCTTGTAGCCATAGGCCGGAATGATCAGGCCCTGCCGGGTTTTGCCACTCTCATCCACCTTCGCCCGGCCCCGCTTCAATGTCCAGCGGGCATCAGTGTCCTTCTGGCGCAGCTTGTGCGGCTTGTCTTCCCATTCCTGCGGAACCTGCCCTTGCCGGATTGCCTCCTTCTCTTCCCTGTTCAGCCGTTGCTTCGGCGCCTCGATGATGCTGGCGTCCACGATCTGGCCGCCCATGGCCAGATAACCGTTCCGGCGCAAATACCGGTCAAAACGCTCGAACAGCCTCTCTACCGCACCCGTCCGCGCCAGATGCTCCCGGAACAGCCAGATCGTCTTCGCGTCAGGCGCCTTCTCGTGCAGGCCAAGACCCACAAACCGCATGAACGACAGCCGGTCGTTGATCACATATTCCGCCTCATCGTCGGAAAGACCATACAGCGCTTGCAGAACCAG
>JALSMT010000063.1 GCA_026987375.1 Thermaceae bacterium
GCATGGCCAAGTTCAACCGTTATCTTTGGCGGCGTCTTCGCCCAGCGCCCGCTCGCCCCAGATGCGAACGTTCAGCTGCAGCTCGCGCACCACGTCGCGCATCATCTTGAGGGCGTCGGCGTAGAGCTCCAGGCCTCTTACGTCTACGGCGTTGTGGAAGAGCGAGGGCTGCTCGAAGAGGTTGCGCTTTTGCGGCATGGCCAGGTAGAGGGCGCCGTCTAGGAAGGAAGCGTAGACCTCGCCGTACCTCTCGCGAAACTGGCGCAGCCTCTCCATCATGGAAGTGCTGAGAACGTAGCGGGCGACCAGCGGGTCGTCGCCAAAAACGACGAAGTAACGCTCGAACACCGGGTCTTCCAATTTTACCAGCTGCAAGCCGCGAAAACGGCCGCCGAGATTCTGTAGGCTGCGCGAGAGCGCGCCCAGCAACTTCTCGCTGCGATCGGGATAGAGCAGGATGGTTCCCTTGAACTTCTTGGGAAACTCAACCAACGCGAAAAGGCCCTTGAATATGGTGCTGTAACTGGTATGGCAGCCGTCGTCGTCGCAGTCTTCCTGCTCTTCCTCGGCGTGCACCTCGGCGAAAGTCAGCGGTACGCCATCTACCTCGCCCTCAAAGCGGTCTTCGCTGCTATAACGATCCGGCGAGGTGGGGAAAAGGCGGCTGGCCATGTAGACGTCTCTGGCGATACCCTCTTCGGGTTCGTGCTTGAACCCGGGCAGTATCTGCTCGATTAGGGGCTGCAACACCTTCTCGCGGTAGGCGTTGCGGTAAGGCTGCTGCGCCGCGTGCTGACGCTGTAAGACCCAGAACAAGATCGCGGTGACGGCCGCCGCGGTCAAAATCCAGCCAAAGACTCCGGGGAAGACCTTGTTAGAAGCGTAGCCCGCTAGCGCCATCGCCGGCAGGGCTATGGCCCACGCCCGCAGCACCCCGCTCCTGGCCTGCTTTTGCAGGTTTTGCAGGCTTTTCATTTGCTCCACGTAATAGTCCAGGTTGTCTATGCTCGATTCATTCTTTACGGCCACGCGCTATCACCCCATATCTTGCGGTTGAGACCCAGCTTTTCCACCAGCGAGAGAAAAAGTCCCACCTGCTCGAGGTACCCGCGGAATACCCGGGCGCTGGCCAGCGCACCGAAGAGAGGGGGCTCGAGCATGTTCTTGTTCGTGCCGATAGCCAGGTAGAGCTTGCCGTATACCACCGAGAGCGCCACCGGCGCCGCCACCTGGCGCCTGAACTTGCTGAGCTCTTCCATCAACACCGGCGTCAGCACGTAGTGGGCCATCTCGGGGTCGCTGGCGTAAACGCTGTAATAGCGCTCGAAGCGCGGGTCTTCCATGCGCACGTGAGCCAGGTCTCCGCTGTCGCGACGCGGCTGCCAGAGCGCAGCCAGCGGCCCCAACGCGCCTTCGAGGCGGTCGGGGTAGACGATCACCTGGCCCCTGGCGGGCTTGTTGAAGTCGGCCACGAAAAAGAGGCCGCGGAAGAGCGGCGTTAGGCCGTGCAGCTTGGAGCGGCCCCGCAACAGACCCTCTTCCCGGCTCTCGGCAAAGGCCGCCGCCTCGGAAAACTTGACCTCCACCCCGTCAAAGCGGCCTATTACCAGGTCCTCGCCCTCCATGCTGACGATGGGGCGGTTAAACAGCAGGCTTGCCTGCAAATCCAGCTGGCTGACGGAGCCCAGCGGGGCGTAGTCCACGTCCTCCAGCAGCTCGTGCATCAACGGCCTGATGACACGGCGCTTGAAATCGTACTTGAAGGGGTAGACGAGGCTGGGCGTCAACCAGGAGGCCAGCGCCGCGCCCGCTAAAGGCGGGGCGAGCAGGTGGACCCAGCCCCCGCCCAGCCGCCATAACCAAACTCCCAAAATAACGCCGGGGCCGACGAGGGCGGCCCAGACGATAGCTAGACTAAACCAGGTTTTGCGCCGCTCTGCTTCAAACTCCCTTATACGGGGGACCAGCCGGTAGAAGGCCTGTTGCGGATCAGCGGCGCGGCCCGCCATCTTTAAAGCGTCAGCTCCCGAACAGCTCGCCCACGTTGGGAGCCGCCGACTCGCCCTCGGCGACCTCGAAGACCTTGCGCCGTTTCAGACCCATCCAGCTGGCAATCATGTTGGAAGGGAACATCTCGATGGCGTTGTTGAACTCGACGACCGCGCCGTTATACGAACGTCGCGCCGCGGAGATCTGCTCTTCTATCTCGTTGAGGGCCGCCTGCAACTGCAAGAAGTTTTGGTTGGCTTTGAGGTCGGGGTAGGCCTCTAGCTGCACCAGCAAACGCCCCAAGAGCCCCGACATCTGGCTCTCCATACCCATGCGCTCGTCGCTGTTCTTGGTCTGACCGATGCGCGAGCGCAGCTCGGTTACCTTCTCCAGCAGCTCGCGCTCGTGGGTGGCGTAGCCCTTGACGGTCGCCACCAGATTGGGAATCAGGTCGAAACGCTTCTTCAGTAGTGCGTCCACCGCGCCCTGTGCATAGTCGATCTGGTTCTTGCGCGTGATGAGGGTATTATATGTAAGCACTATAAAGCCGCCTATTGCTACCACTATCGCTAGTAAAATCCATATTGCAGTCAAAGTTCACCTCCTCTGGAAACATCTTACTTTTACACCTTTTTAACGGACACCCCCATTTGGGGGTAAGATTACCGTTCGCCGCTTCCGCGGCCTCCCTTGCGAGAAGCAAACAACCCCATCAGCCAAGGAAACAGCAAGCTGACGATCGCCAGGATCCACAAAGCCTTGGAAAGCGGGCTGGCGTAGAGGATCGTCCAGTCGCCGCCGCTAATGGAAAGGGCCCGCCGCAGGTTGACTTCCATAAGCCTCCCCAGCACCAAGCCGAGGATGACCGGCGCCAGCGGAAAGCCGGCCTTGCGCATCAGGTAGCCGACTATGCCTATGCCGGTCATGAAAAGCAGGTCGAAGGCGCTGTTGTTGACCGCGTAGACGCCTATGAAGCTGAGCGCGGCGATAGACGGCACGAGCAGCCAGCGCGGCACCGTCAGTATCCTGGCGAAAAGACCCACCAGCGGCAGGTTGAGAACCAGCAGCATGACGTTACCGATATACATCGAGGCTATCAGGCCCCAGACTATTTCGGGCCGCTGCTCGAAAATTAGCGGGCCCGGGGTGACGTTGAACATCATCAGCGCCCCCAGCAGTACCGCGGTGGTGCCGCTACCGGGCACGCCCAAAGTGAGCATGGGCACCATCGCCCCGCCGGAGGCGGCGTTGTTGGCCGCTTCGGGCGCGGCTACGCCGCGGGGGTCGCCCGTACCAAAGGTTCCTTCGCGGTCCACTAGGCGCTTTTCGGTGGTGTAGGCCACGGCGCTGGCTATGGAGGCGCCCGCGCCGGGAAGAACCCCGATGAAAAAACCGATCAGTGCGCTGCGTAAGATGGACCAGAGCGAGTACATGAACGTCTTGAAGGAAACCAGGGTGGTGCGCACCTTCATCTGCGCAGCGCTGCCGCTGTAGCTGTGTTCCAGGAGCGTCAGCACCTCGCTGATGGCGAAGAGGCCGATGGCCACCACCAAAAAGTCGACGCCGTCGTAGAGCTTCATCTCGCCGAAGGTAAATCGGGGTACGCCGCTGCCGGGATCGATCCCCACCGTCGCCAGCATCAGACCGAAGACGCTGGCTATCAGCGCCTTGACGGGGTTCTTGCCGGCCAGACTGGCCAAAGTGCTGAAGGCGAACACCATCAGCGCAAAATACTCGGCGGGTCCGAACTTGATGGCCCACTCCGCCAGGTAAGGGGCGAAAAGGGTCAGGCCGATTACCGCCAGCGTTCCGCCAATGAAGGAGCTGATGGCCGAAAGCGCCAGCGCCTCGCCGGCGTTACCCTTTTGCGCCATGGGGTAGCCGTCGAGCGTGGTGATCACCGCGCCGGCGTCGCCGGGGACGTTGAGCAAGATGCTGGCTATGCGGCCGCCGTACTCGGCGCCGTAATAAACTCCCGCCAGCAGTATCAAAGCCGACTCAGGAGGCAGCTTCAGCGCGTAGGCTATGGGGATGAGAATGGCGACGCCGTTGACCGGGCCTATCCCCGGCAAAGCGCCGATTAGGGTTCCCAGGAAGGTGCCCGCGAAGGCGAGCGAGAGGTTGAGCGGCGTCAGCGCCACCTGAAAACCGTGCAGCAACGAGGTAAAAACGTCCACTATCGGCTCCTAGCGCGGCCACCAGCGACCCAGCGGCAAGGGAATGCCCAGCCCAAAGACGAAAATGACGTAGAGCGCGCCCGCCAGCAGGGCGCCCGCCAGCAATCCCCGCCCCCAAGACGCCCCAAAAAGTCGCGAGAGGGCTCCCATCTCCAGCGTGGTGGACAACAAGAATCCCAGAGGCGCCAGGGCGTAGCTATAAACAACGAAGCTGAGCAGCATCAGCCCTTGGCCCAGCAACACGTTTCGGGGCGGCCACTTTGGATCCGGGTCGGGCCGCAGGATCAGGTAGAGAGAGAAGATGCCCAGCGCCGCGGCCAAGAGCAGCGGGAAGGCCTTGGGGCCGAGCGGGTCGGCTAAAAAGTCGGCTTCGAGGCTGCGCGCCTCGAAGCCGTATGCGACGCTGAGCGATAGCAGCAAGACCCCAATGATGCGGTCGCTGCCGTGGCTAGCGTTCTGCTGGGACATCTACTTTATCAAGCCCAGGGCCTTGGACAGCTCGCGGAAGTCTTTGACCTGTTTCTTGATGAAGGCCTCGAACTCGGCGCCGCCTTTGTAGAAGGGGCCCAGGCCGCTCTCGTCGCGGATTTTTACCCACTCGGGAGAGGCTTCGACCTTCTTCATAGCGTCCACCCAGAAGGCGTAGGCGTCGTCGGAGGCGCCCGGCGGCATGTAGAAGCCGCGCCAAACCGCCCAGACGGCGTCGTAACCGAGTTCGCGAGCGGTGGGAATGTCAGCGAAGTCGCCCCCGAGGCGTTTTTCGCTGAGGACCGCCAGGATGCGAATCTTGCCGGCCTGCATCTGGCCCACGGTCTCCGAGGCGTCGCCCGGGAATACTTGCACGAAGCCGCCCAGCATGGCCGTCAGCGCCTCGCCGCCGCCGTCGAAGGGGACGTACTTGAGGGCTTTGGGGTTGATGCCAGCGGCCTTGGCCAGTAAGAGCACTTTCATGTGGTCCTGGCCGCCGACCGAGCTGCCGCCGCCGATGGCGATCTTGCTGGGATCCTTCTTGATGTCAGCGATCAGGTCGTCCAGTGTCTTCCAGGGGGCGTCGGCCTTGACCGCAATCACGCCGAAGTCGGCGCCGATGGCCGCCAGCCAGCGCACGTCGTTTTCGGTGAAGTTGCCGTACTTGCCCTGCGCCAAGCGTAGGGTGGTGGCGGGTGACGCCGCTACCAACAGGTTATTGTCGTTCTTGCGCTGGGTGACGACGTGGGCGAAAGCTACGCCGCCGCCGCCGCCGGGCATGTTGGTTACTTTTACCGGCCTCTTGGTAATACCCAGGTCATAGAGGAGCTTGCCGCCGGTACGGCAGGTAAAGTCCCAACCGCCGCCGGGGTTGGCCGGGGCTATACACTCGACGTTACCCGGCGAGAAAGCCGCCGCGCCCGTCGCCATACTCAAAGCCAGTGCCAAAATTCCACCTATCCAAAAACGCTTCACTGGGTACCTCCTTTTCTTTTACAGGGGCAATTGTACCACGCGCATAAATATCAGTATGGAAAATATTGCGCAAGGAACGCTATTCGGTCGGGAGGCTGTGTTTTTTGGCCTCGCTTTCCGGCTCCACGTGAATTACGGCGATCGCCCCGGGCAAAGACTCGGCGATGGCGCGCTCGAGTCTGTCCGTGATGGCGTGCGCCTGCTCCACGCTCATCCGCGAAGGAACCACCAGGTGAAACTCTACGAAGGTGCGCGGTCCGGCGATGCGGCTGCGCAGGTCGTGGTATTCGATAGCCCCGGATAGGTTTTGTTCTATTACTCGACGCACCAGCGATAGTTTCTCCTCCGGCAGCGCCTCGTCCATCAAGCCGCCCACCGAGTCGCGCACCAGTCGCAACCCCAGCCAAAGGATGTTAAGCGCAACCGCGGTGGCGATTAGCGGATCCAGCCACCACCACTTCAGCAGCCAGGCCAGGCCGGCGCCCAGCAAGACGCCGCTGGTAGCGACTACGTCGCTGAGCAGGTGCCAGGCGTCCGCCACCAAAGCGGGCGAGCGGGTACGCCTGCCCTGCGCCAGCAGCAGCAAAGCCCAGACCGCCATCAGACCCGCGGCCAGCGCCAGCAGCGCCAGGCCCTTGGCGGGCTGCTCGAAAGGCAGCGGCCGCGCAAAACGACCCCAGGCGGCGCGTATCATTTCGAACGCCGCCACCAGAATCAGCGCCCCCTCCGCCACCGCAGAAAAGTACTCGGCCTTGGTGTGACCGAAAGGGTGGTTCTTATCCGCGGGACGGTGGGAAACCGCTAACGCGGATAACGCCGCCAGCGCGGCGGCGATGTTGACGATGGACTCGAGCGCGTCCGAGTAGATGCCAACCGACCCGGTAAGCAGCCAGGCCAGCCACTTCAGCAGAAAAACGACGACGCCGACCGCGATGCTCCAGTAGGCCATGCGCATAGACAGACCGCCGGCGTCGTTATTTTTCACGCGTCGCCTCCAGCGGGGCCAGTTGCAACAGGTCGGCGCTGGGCTCCTGCGCGCCCTGCGCCAGCTCGTGCAAGCGCCGGCGCCACAAACGACCCCCCGGCTCCCCCTTGAAGAGGTTGTACAGAGGCTTCAACAACCTCGCCAGTCTCACGCCCTGCGCTCGCATCTCCTCAAGATACTGCTGGTAGGCGCTCAGGACTCGAGCCCTGTCCGCCTCCTCAGTCGTCGCGCCCAGCAAGCGGTCGGCGACGGCAAAACTCCAGGGCCTCTCCCAGGCGGCGCGGCCGACCATCACCCCGTCCACGCGCGAGGACTGTCGCTCAAAACTCTGCACCGTCATACCGCCGTTGATGACCACGGTCAACTCGGGAAAATCGCGCTTGAGGCGGTATACCTTCTCGGGCTGCAGCGGCGGAACGCTACGGTTTGCCTTGGGGTCGAGCCCCCGGGTCCAGGCTTTGCGGGCGTGTACGATAAACACCTCAGCCCCCGCCAGGGCGACCGTCTCGACGAAGCGGGCCAAAAAAGAGTAGCCGTCGTCACCGTCGAGGCCGACGCGGTGTTTGATCGAGAGGCGCACCCCGGTTTCCTGATAGACGGCGCGTACTATCTCGGAGACCCTCTTGGGATCGCGCATTAGCACCACCCCAAAGCCGCCGCGCTGCACCCGCTGCGAAGGACAGCCGACGTTCAAATTGACCTCGTCGTAACCCCAAGGCAGCGCCCGCGCCACCGCCCGCGCGGCCAGGTTCGGCTCGGCAGAAGCAATCTGCAAGGCCAGCGGGCGCTCGGCCGGGTGGTAGTCGAGGTGGCGGCTCGGCTCGCCGTGTATCAGGGCGCGGTCGACCACCATCTCGCTGTAGAGGCGCGTTTTCTTGCTAATCAGCCGCAGCAGATAGCGAAAATGCCTATCGCTGCGGTCCAGCATCGGGGCGATACTAAGGCGGCGATCTGCGGCCATCTCAGTTCTCCGGCATAACTACGCCCGGCTCGCGGAAGCGTATCTTCTCCCACTGTCCTTCTTCGATTATCCGCAGTCCCGGATTTCTCTCCAGCAGATAAGCGGTCACCTCTGCCACCAGGTACTCCGGGGTGCTCGCCGCCGAAGTCACACCCACGCTCCTCACACCCTCGAACCACGCCTCGTGCAGGTCGGCCGCGGTGTCTATGCGCCTGGCGGCCGTCAAGCCGCTGGCAATCTCGTACAAGCGCATGCCGTTGGAAGAGTACGAGCTGGTCAGCACCAAAAAGAGGTCAACGTGCGGCGCCAGGCGTTTGACCTGGTCCTGGCGGTTCTTGGTGGCGTAGCAGAGGTCGTCGCGGCTGGGCAGAACGAGGTGCGGAAAGCGCTTCTGCAAAATAGCGACGGTATGGTCGGTGTCATCGACGCTGAGGGTAGTCTGCGTCAGCACCACCACCCTCTCGGGGTCGGGAACCCGCACCGTGCGCGGGTCAGCCAGACGCGGGTCGCGCCCCACGTGAGTGTGCACAGCCACCAAAATAGTATTCTCAGGCGCCTCCCCGAAGGTGCCTCGCACCTCTTGGTGGTTAGAGGAATCGCCGATGAGCAAGATGGTGTACCCCAGCTGCGCGTAGCGCTTCGCCTCGGTGTGCACCTTCGTCACCAAGGGGCAGGTGGCGTCTATGTAGTTCCAACCCATGCGCCCCACGGCCTCGCGGACTCCGGGGGGTATGCCGTGCGCCGAAAAGACTATGGTGCGTGCCAGCTTGTGTTTCTTTTCCAGCTCCGCCAGCTCGGCGATGTCCTCCACGAAGTGCACCCCAAATTCGTCGCGCAGTCTCCCCACCACCACGTCGTTGTGAACTATCGAATGAAAAACCACCAGGTCGCCCTTGTCTGCCAGCTCCCTGGCCGCGCGCTCAACGGTATTTATAGCCATGACCACGCCAGCGCAGAAACCGCGCGGCTTAGCCAGGTAGACGCGCTCTATCACGCGGTCATTCTAGCAAAGGGCGGCGCCGCGTGAACCAGTCGACAAATCGTGAGAACGGGAGCGGTATACCTATACCCGGTTCAGACATGCCCGCGGCGGCCAGCCGGCGATGTAGTATTTATGGAAATGAACGACCAGGCTGCAGACGCCGCCATAGAGCTAAGCGGTATATCCCAGCGCTTTGGAGAGTACACCGCCGTACAAAACGTCAACCTGAAGGTCGCGCCCGGAGAGTTCGTGGCCGTGGTCGGCCCCACCGGTTGCGGTAAGAGCACCCTCCTCAACGTCATCGCCGGCCTAAGGCAGCCCGCTGCGGGCAGCGTCAAGGTCTTCGGCGAACCCCTAAGGGGGCTAAACCGCCGCGCCGGCTACCTCTTCCAGCAAGACGCCCTGCTGCCATGGAAAACTGCTTTGGAAAACGCCGCACTGGGGCTGACCTTCAATGGCGCCCAGCAGAAGGACTCACGATCGCTGGCCCGCGCCTGGCTGGCCAAAGTAGGCCTCAGCGGCTTCGAGAACAGGTACCCGCACGAGCTCTCCGGCGGTATGCGCAAGCGCGTGGCGCTGGCCCAGGTCTTGATAATGGACCCCAAGATTCTACTGATGGACGAGCCCTTCAGCGCGTTGGACATTCAGACCAGGCAGCTAATGGAAAACGAGCTATTGCGCCTCTGGCAGGAAGACCAGAAATCGGTTCTCTTCGTAACCCACGACCTGGAAGAGGCAATTGCGCTGGCCGACCGCGTAATCGTGATGAGCGCCGGTCCGGCCAGCCGCCCCATCGGCGACTTCGCCATCGAACTGACGCGGCCGCGCGACGTAACCGAGATCCGGCTTACCGAAGACTTTTTGAAGGTCCATCGCGAGGTCTGGGCTCTCCTGCGCGAGGAGGTGATGCGGGCGCATGGACAAGCGTAAGGTTATCTTGCTGCAAATACTGCTGCTGGCGCTGGTACTACTCGGCTGGGAGTTCTCGGTGCGCCTGGGCTGGGTAGACGCCTTCTTTTTCTCCAAACCCAGCGACATAGCCGCGCGCGTATACGAGTGGTTCAGGACCGGCGAGGTCTACCGTCACCTCTGGATTACCCTCACGGAAACGGTCCTGGCATTCCTCAGCGGCACCATCGCCGGCATCGCTTTGGGTTTGTGGCTGGCCCTCTCGCCAACCGCCTCGGCGGTGCTAGACCCCTTCCTCAAGGCGCTCAACTCGGTCCCACGGGTTATTTTGGCGCCGATATTTACGCTCTGGTTCGGCCTGGGCATAGCCTCCAAGGTTGCTCTGGGTTTCTCCCTGGTCTTCTTCATCGCCTTTTTCAACACCTATCAGGGCATCCGCGAGGTCAGCCCGGTCATCCTGGCCAACGCCCGCATGCTGGGAGCGGCTAAGGGCCAGCTGCTCAGGCACGTCTACCTGCCGTCTGCGACCAGCTGGATACTGTCTTCTTTGCGGTCGTCGGTAGGGTTTGCGGTCATAGGCGCGGTGGTGGGCGAATATCTAGGGGCTTCCGCCGGGCTTGGTTACGTCATATCGCAGGCGGAGGGCGTCTTCGATACTACCAGCGTCTTCGCTGGCATAGTCGTGCTGGCCGCCTTCGTGGTAATTCTCGACATCGGCGTCAGCCTGATTGAAAAACGCCTGTTAGTCTGGCGGCCTACGCCGGATCAGGAAGGAGGGACTGTATGAAAAAGTGGTTCGTAGTACTGGCATTGCTCCTGGGGCTCGCCTTGGCGGCCGCTCCGGAGAAGAAGAACGTGACGATCGCAGTCGGCGGTAAGAGCCTGGTCGTCTACCTGCCGCTGACGGTAGCCGAGCAGCTGGGTTATTTCGCCGACGAGGGACTCAACGTCAAGATCGAGGACTTCAAGGGCGGCTCGGCGGCGCTCAAAGCGCTCTTGGGGCGCTCGGCCGACCTGGTGGTGGGCTACTTCGACCACATCGTGCGCCTGCAGGCGCAGGGGCGCGACCTCGAAGGCGTGGTGCTGATGGGTAAGTACCCAGGCCTGGTGCTGGCCGTGCGCAGCGACCTGGCGGACAAAATCAAGAGCGTGGCGGACCTCAAGGGACACATCGTGGGCGTGACCAAGCCGGGTTCTTCGACCAACTACTTCGTCTTCTATCTGCTGGCCAAAGAGGGTCTTAAGCCGACGGACGTCTCCATCGTCGGCGTCGGCGGCGGGGCCTCGACCATCGCCGCGGTCGAACGCAAGCAGGTGGACGCCATCAGTCACGTCGAGCCGGTAATCACCACCCTGGAAAAACGGGGCAAGATCAAGGTTTTGGCCGATACCCGCAACAAAGCGGGGGCCGAGGCGATCTTCGGCGGGCCCTACCCGGCGGCCACCCTCTATACCCACCGCTCCTTCGTGGAACAGAACCCCGAAACCACGCAGCGGCTGGTCAACGCCATCGTGCGGGCGCTGCAGTGGATGCAGGGCAAGAGCGCCGAAGAGGTGGTGGCCGTCATGCCCAAGGCTTACTACCAGAGCGACCCCGAACTCTACACCGAGATCGTGCGCAACTCGCTGGGCATGTTCAGCGAAAACGGCCTCTTCCCCGAGCAAGGCCCCAAGACGGCCTACAAGGTGCTCTCCATGTTCGACGAAAAGCTGGCGGCGGCCAACGTCGACCTGGCTAAGACCTACACCAACGCCTTCGTAGAGCGGGCGCTGTCGAAATAGCGCTTGGCTATAAGCGAAGCGGGGCGGCCGGGCCGCCCCGCTTCCTGCATCTACTCACCCCTTGGCCCGGCGCGCAAGCAGGACGCCCTTGCCCAGCGGGATGACCGTGGCGTCCACTCGGCGGTCGCCGAAAACGTGATTCACGAAGGGGCCAAGCGCTTCCGTGTGGCTGAGGACGTTGTCGGCAGTGAGCAGGCCGCCGGGGACGAGGCGCGGCAACAGCGCTGGTAGAGCAGCGGGTAAACGTCCTGTTCGGTGTCCAGAAAGGCGAAGCCTACATCGCCCAGGCCCGCGATTCGCTCGCGGACGTCTCCTCAGACGAGACGCGCACGTCCTCTACGCCAGCGCGAGAGACCTTCTCCCGCGCTGGCTAAATAAGACCTCCTCCGGCAGGGCCTCGAAGGCGCCCACCCTGCGGCCGGCGGCCCGGGCGGCCAGCACCAGCCAGAGCGTCTAGTACCCCGCGCCGGCGCCCACCTCGACGATCGTCCCTGCGGGTGCGGAGGAGGCCAGCAGCGATAGGAAACGGCCGATCTTGGGCGGAAGCTGGCGCAGGCGCCGCAGGCGCGGCGTGCCGTCGCTGCGGTCGCGGGCGTCCAGGGCTTCGAGCTCGTCCATGCGCGCGCGCAGCGCTGCGTGAAGGTCGTGGAACGCGTTCCCGGCCTACCCTACGGCCTCGTAGCGCCCGCCCGGCAGCGCGCGTACGTGACCCGAGAGTTCCAGCCGCGTAAGCAGGCTGAGCACTTCGGCAGAGCTCAGGCGGAGCCGTAGCGCCAAGTCATCAGGCAGGGACTCTCCCCGCTCGCGCAGAAGGCGCCAGAGCAGTCCTTCTACCCCCTCGGGTTCGGGCAGGGGCTCTCCACCGGCGCTGGTGGCTATACCCAGGGCGCCGAAGACGTCGGCGGGCTCGAGCACCGGTCCGGCGCCGTCGCGCAGTAGTTTATTGCTGCCACGGCTGGCCCAGTCGGAAGGCCGCCCCGGCACCGCCAATACCTCGCGCCCCAGTTCCGCCGCCAGCGCCGCCGTTATCAGGGCTCCAGACTTCTCAGGAGCCTGCACAACAACGGTGGCGTCGCTCAAAGCGGCGATTAAGCGGTTACGGCGGGGAAAGCTGCCGGCTGAGGGGCCAGTACCCAGCGGCAGCTCGCTCAAGAGCGTTAATTGCGCCGCCAGCTCGGCGTTCTCGGGCGGGTAGACGACGTCTACCCCGCTACCCAGCACTGCTAAGGTGGGACCGCCGCCGTCCAAAGAGCCCTGATGCGCCGCAGTGTCCACGCCGCGGGCCAACCCGCTGACGACGGCTACGCCCGCGGCCGCCAGCTCGGAGGCCAGCTTGCGGGTAAAGGACAGCGCCCAGGGTTGGGCCTTACGGCTGCCGACGATAGCCACCGCCGCCTGGCCGGCCGGCCAGGCGCCTTTCATGTAAAGCAGCGGTGGAGGGTCGGTCAGATGACGCAGCTGCGGCGGGTACTCGGGGCTCCACAAACCCAATAACCGCACCCCCATCGCCGCGGCGCGCTGGCGCAGGCGCTCGTCGGCGCCCGCCGCAACCAGCTTCCGATAGGCGCGCGCCAAATCCTCGTGGAGATACTCTTCGGGGTGCTGCAGGGCCTCTTCACCGGCGGCGAAGAGGCGAGCAAAGCGACTGGGACCTACGCCGGGTGTCAGCGCCAGGGCGAGCCAGGACATAGCACTAGTTTATTGGAAGGGCTCCTGCGGCGTCGCCCTTTCGGCCGGGCAAGGCGCCCGAGACTGCAAGAGATGCGGTAGACTGGTGTTTAACAACGCCGCTGGCGTTGTTTGCTATATGGGAACCTTGCACGAGTTATTGATTCTTTTGGGCAGCTTCTTTATCCTGGCGCTGGCCGCCAGGTCCATTGGACAGTTCGTTACCCGCTACAATCTGCCGCTCATCAGCGGCTTCTTGCTCACGGGTATTCTTATAGGCCCTTACGTGCTGGGAATGGTCAACAAAGAAGAGTTGGAACAGCTGCGTTTCGTAGACGAGATGGCGCTTGCATATATCGCCTTCGCCGCCGGCGCCGAGTTCTACATGGCGGAGGTGCGCTCGCGCATCCGCCCCATAGCTACGCTAATGGCCGCCCTGACCCTGACGGTGCCCTTCATAGGCGCATGGGCCGCTTACCAGCTCTTTGGCCTCATCCCCGGCCTGACGGGAGTCGAGCGCGCCGCCGCGGCAATGCTCGCCGGGGTAGTGCTCATCGCCCGCTCGCCTTCTTCGGCAATCGCCGTAATCAACGAACTACGCGCCAAGGGGCCGTTTACCCAGCTGGTGTTGGGAGTGACGGTAATCACCGACGTGGTGGTAATCGTCCTCTTCACCATAGCCTTCGAGGTGGCCGTGGCCTGGGTGCACGGCCGCCCCATAAACCCCGCATTTTTACTACTCCTGACCGTTGAGATAGCTATCTCCGTGGGCTCGGGTTACTTGCTGGCCAAGGCGCTGCGCGGCCTCCTCGGCACTCGCCTGCACCACTGGTTGAAAGCCGCTCTGTTGCTGGCCGCCGGCTACAGCGTCTTCGCGCTCAGCCACTGGCTGGCCTTAGTCAGCGAACGCCACTTGGGAACCACGCTGACCATAGAACCGCTGCTCGCGGGCATGGTCGCCAGCTTCTTACTAGTAAACTACTCAGGTTACCGCGCTGAGTTCGGCAAGCTGCTGGAAGACCTGGGCCCGGCGGTCTATATCGCCTTCTTCACCCTCACCGGCGCCGGGCTGGCCCTCGACGTGCTGGCGCACGTCTGGCAGATCGCCTTGGCGTTGTTCGCCGCGCGCTTGCTGGGAGTATTCAGCGGCACCTTCCTGGGCTCGCTACTGGCGCGCGAACCCATCAAGCACGCCCTCTACGGCGGCTTCGCCTTCGTGACGCAAGCCGGCGTCGCCCTGGGGCTCACCAAGAAGGTGGCTGACGAATTTCCCGCCTTTGGAGCCGAGTTCGCCGCCGTCATAGTCGGCTTAATCGCCCTCAACCAGTTAGTGGGACCGCCGCTTTTCAAGTGGGCGCTGCTGGGTGTAGGCGAGGCGCACCCTCATGGCCGCGGCGGCACGGAGCAACCGCGCAACGTCATCCTCTTTGGCGACGACACGCAAACGGCGGCGCTGGCGCGCCGTTTGCAAAACGACGGTTGGGGCGTCAAGGTAGCCACCCCCGACGCCGTCCGCGCCGCAGAGTTGGCCCAGGCCGGATTAGCCGTGGTCGCCTACCAATCGCTGGACGAAGAAACTCTCAACAAATTGGAGGCGGCGCGCGCCGACGCCGTTGTTTGCCTGCTGGACGACGCGGAAAACTACCGGGTCTGCTCCCGTTTTTACGAGGACTATGGCACCGACGCGCTGGTGGTGCGCCTCTCGGACCGCGAAGAACGCGAGCGTTTCGAGCGCCTGGGGGCGCGGGTGGTAGACCCCAGCGTGGCGCCGGTGCAGCTGCTCGAGCAGTTTGTACGCGCCCCCCAGGCGACCCAGCTACTCCTCGGCTTCGAAAAGGGCCAACAGGTAATAGACGTAGAGCTGCGCGACCCCGCGCTGCACGGGGCGCTGCTGCGCGAGCTGCGACTGCCGCCCGACACCCTGGTGCTGGCCATCCACCGCGAGGGCCAGGCCATAGTCACCCACGGTTACACCCAGCTGCGCCTGGGCGACAAGCTGACCGTGATGGGCAGCCCCGAGAGCCTGCGCCAGGTCGAGCTCAAGTTCTCCGCCGGGTCGTGAAGGCGGAGACAAAACGGCCTTTTGCTTCGATAAAGCGGTCGTTGCCGCATGGGCGCCAGTCTGAGCTGCAAAGCACGCGGCCGGCGGCGTCGAGCCGGCGCGCAGCAAAAGCGCAGCTGCGCCGTGTTGAATAATCACTTAGCGCAACGCATTTTGTTCCCGCGCCCCAGAGAAACGAACTGGAGACTAAAGAGGGCTGCTACTCACGGGTTTTACAAACGGGCGTTTTTATCCGGGTCTTTAGGCCCCTTTCACACCGTATAATTAACGAGGAAATGCGAGTCGCCTTTTTTGTCACCTGTCTGGCCGACCAGTTTTTTGCCGAGGCCGCCGCCGACGCGGTGCGGCTCTTGCGCAGCCTCGATATCGAGGTGGTTTTTCCACGCGGGCAGACGTGCTGCGGCCAGCCCGCCTACAACGCCGGCCACTGGGACGCCGCCCGCAAGATGGCGCTGCACACCCAGCAGGTTTTTGAGGGATACGACTACGTGGTGCTGCCTTCGGGCTCCTGCACCACCATGGTGCGCGCTTACACCCCCGGGCTCTTTGCCGGAGACAAGCCCCACTACACCGCGGCTCTAGACCTGGCCGAGCGCACCTACGAGCTCTCCGAGTTTTTGGTGAAGGTATTAAACGTAGAAGACCTGGGCGATGGTCTGCGAGGGCTCAAAGTCGCTTATCACCACGGCTGCCACGTCAGCCGCGAGCTGGGCATCAAAAGCGAACCCGTAGGCCTGCTGGAAGCCGCCGGGGCGGAGATCGTACCCTGGCAGGCCGACAACGAGTGCTGCGGTTTTGGAGGAGTCTTCTCGGTAAAGAACGTCCCTGTTTCCCTGGCGATGGCGGATCACAAGCTCGACACCCTGCCCGAGGTGGACGTGCTAACCTCGGCCGACGGCGCCTGCCTGATGCACATGGGAGGGCACGCCAAGAAGCGCGGTCTCGATATAAAGGTGCGCCACCTCGCCAGTCTCTTGTGGGAGGCCCGCAATGGCTAAGGGGTACAAGGCCGCCGCCAGGGAAATGCTTGCTTCTCAACCCGAGGTGCGCGCTTCCGTTACCAAGGCCACGCTGCACTTCCACGCCAACCGCGAACGCGCTTACGGGGAGGTGGACGCCGAGTCATGGCGCGACTGGGCGGCTACGGTCAAGCGCCACCTGCTCTCGCGCCTGGACCACTACCTGTTGCTGGCCGAAGAAAAGCTGAGCGGCAACGGGGTCGAGGTGCACTGGGCCGAAAACGCCGCAGATGCTCAGCAGATTCTGAGCCGGCTGGTCAAACGCCACGACGTCAAGAAGGTCGTCAAGGGCAAAAGTATGCTCAGCGAGGAGCTGGAGGTTAATTCGCTGCTACAGCGCCTTGGGGTCGAGGTATTTGAAACCGACCTGGGCGAGTACATAATTCAGCTGGCGGAAGAGCCGCCCAGCCACATCGTCGGCCCGGCCATCCACAAGAGCCTCGACGACATCCGCGCCCTCTTTGCAAAGAGGCTGGGAACGGCGAGGGACGCCAGCCCCGAAGAGCTGGCCGCAGCCGCCCGCAGGGTTCTGCGCGAAGCCTTTTTGTCAGCTGACATGGGCATCTCCGGCGGCAACTTCGTGGTGGCCGAGAGCGGCACGCTGGTCTTGGTGGAAAACGAGGGCAACATCCGTCTCACCACCAGCGCCCCGCGCGTTCACGTCGCCCTCGTAGGCATAGAAAAGCTGCTACCGCGCACCCGCGACCTGGAGGTTTTTTTACAGCTTTTGGCGCGCGCCGCCACCGGCCAAAAACTGGGTATATTCACCAGCCTGATCAGCGGCCCGCGCCGCCCGGACGAAAGCGACGGGCCCGAGGTGATGCACGTCATCTTCGTCGATAACGGCCGCAGCAGCGTGCTGGCGGATGACGAGATGCAGGAGGCGCTTTCCTGCATTCGCTGCGGCGCCTGCCTCAACGCCTGCCCCGTCTACCGCCAGACCGGCGGGCACGCCTACGGCCAGGTCTACTCGGGGCCGATAGGGATAGTGCTGACTCCCGGGCTGAAAGACCCCGCTTTGGCGGCCGAACTGGGTTACGCCTGCAGCCTTTGCACGGCCTGCGCCGACGTCTGTCCGGTGCGTATTCCGTTGCCCAAACAAATTCTCGCCTGGCGGCGCCGCGCCGCCGAGAGCGGCGCCGGCGGACCCCTGGAAAAGTGGCTCTTCGACGGCTACGCGAACATAGTCAGCAAACCCCGTTTTTACCGGATGAGCGCCAAGATGCTGCGCGCCTTCAAGGGTCTTACGAGCGCCCCCTGGCTGCCGGTGATCGGCGCCTGGGCCAGCGGCCACGGCGGACTCGAGCCCAGCCCCAAGAGCTTCCACCAAATATGGGAGGAGGAGCTCGCCAATGAGTGACGCCCGTCAGCGTATCCTTAGGCGCATAGCGCACGCGCTCGAGCGGCGCTGGCCGGTAGAGCTGCCCGGCGACCCCTGGCGGCAGGCGGAAGACGCAGCGGCGCCGACGCGCTTCGTACAAAACGCTACTCAAAACGGCGTCGAGGCTCTCTCCTTCGACTCTCCCCAAGCCGCGGCGCGCTGGTTAGCCGAGTGGGCGGCTGAGTTTTCCAGCGCGGCGGTGAGCCCCCACGTGCCCCCCTGGCTGCAACCGCAGCTGCCTCAAAGACCCCCCGCAGAGGCCGAGCTGGGCGTCAGCCGCGCCCTGGCGGCGGTAGCCGATACCGGCAGCGTTTTGCTGTCCAGTTCCGAGGGCAGGCGTCTGCAGCTGCTGCCGCCGGTCCACCTGGTCTGGGTAGACGAGGCGGAGGTGGTCCAACACCTCGGCGAGGCGCTGGAAGCCCTGCAAGAAAACCCGCCCAGCGCCCTGGCGCTGCACTCCGGCCCCAGCAAATCGGCCGACATCGGGCAGATAATGGTCCAGGGCGTCCACGGCCCCGGCCGACTGGTGGTGGCGCTGGTGCGCGGCCTGGACGCCGCGCCGAAAGCGACGCGCGGGAAGGCGAGAGGCAAAACAACGAGAGCCACACCCTCCAGCGGTCTGGACTGGAACGCGGTGCGCCGCCTGCAAGGGAGAACGCTCGCCACCAAGACGGGTAAGGCTTTCGAGGTGCTGCGGGTGACCGACAACACCGTGGTAATCAGGGTGGGCTCGAGCGAAAAGTCTTACACCCTGCGGCGAAAGACCCTGGAGAAGGCGGCCGCGCTGGCTAGGGGCGGCGCCGTCATTCAGGGCCCCTCCGACTTCAAGAAGAAGGTCGCCGACGAGGCCCCCGCCTACGCCTGGGCCATCCTGCGCGAATTGGGAGCCATCTAAGAAGTGACCCTTGACTGGCAAACCTATACCCTGGAATTGTCCCACCCATTCAAGATAGCCCACGGCACCAGTCACACCCGCAGCGCCGTGCTGGTTGATCTGGACGGCGGCCTGGGCGAGGCCGCCGTGGTCGATTACCACGGCGAGACCGTAGCGGCGGTGGAAAGCTACCTGCAAGAGGCGAAGCGGGCCCTGGCGGACGCGCCCGCTTCTTTGCAAGAAAGGCTGCGGCTGCTGCCGCCCGGCGGCTCGGCGGCGGCGCGGGCGGCTCTGGAGATGGCGCTCTTCGACCTTTGGGGGCGCGAGCTGGCTCAGCCCCTGTGGCGGCTTTTCGGCCTTGAAGAAAAGCTGGCGCCGCCAACCTCTTTCACCATAGCCATGGCGCAGCCGCGGCAGATGGCGCGGCTCGCCCGCGAGTCGCAGATGCCCATACTCAAGCTGAAAGTGGGCGACGAGGGCGACCTGGAAAGGCTGCGGGCGGTGCGGGCGGTGCGGCCGCAGGCGCGCATTCGCGTAGACGCCAACGGCGGCTGGGACCTGCCGCAGGCTAGAGCCTTCATTCCCGAGCTGCTGCGCCTGGCAGTGGAGTTTTTGGAGCAACCCCTGCCGCCGCAAGCGCGAGAAAGTTTTGCGGAGCTCAGGGGTCTGGGCCTGCCCCTCTTCGCCGACGAACCCATAAAAACCGTGCGTGACGTGGTGGAGTGGGCCCCTTTCGTTGACGGCGTAGTGGTCAAACTGGCCAAGAGCGGAGGCCTGGCGAGTGCGCGCACGATGATAGATACGGCCCACGCGCTGGGCCTGCAGGTAATGCTGGGCTGCATGGTCGAGACGCGCTTGGCGGTGGGGGCGGCGGCGCACCTGGCTCCCCTGGCGGACTACGCCGACTTAGACGGCCCGCTGCTGATCAAGAACGACCCCTTCAGCGGCCTCGAATACCAGGGCGCGCGGCTGCTCCTGCCGCAGGGGGCGGGCCTGGGGATAAGGCGCACACGGTAGCGTTCACCCCTGAGCAAAACCGGGTCCTTGTCATTTTTCACGCGCGGCGGCGCTAAGATTGGGGCATGAAGCGCATACTCCTAATCGCGGCGCTGCTGCTAGCGCCGGCCATGGCCGCCAAGCCCCTGGCCGTCACCACCATCGAGCCTTACGCCATGCTGGCGCGGGCGGTACTGGGGGACGGCTGGCGGGTAGTCAGCCTGGTGCCGCCGGGAGCCAACCCCCACGTTTTCAGCCCCTCGCCCCAAGACGTCAAAAAGATAAGCGGCGCGCGCCTGGTCGTCATGAACGGCCTGGGCCTGGATGAGTGGCTGGTGGACAAGCTGGTGAAACCCAACAACCTGAGCTGCAAGGTCTACCGCGCCGCCGACTCGCTGAAAGACTTCGTACAAAAGCTGCCCTCGGGCGCGCCCGACCCTCACGTCTGGACCGACCCGCTGGCCATGGGCGAGGTGGTGCTGGCGATAGCCCGTAACGCCGCCGAATTGGACCCGCAGAACGCCGCCGCTTACCAAAAACGAGCGCGAGCCTACCGCAAAAAACTCGCCGAGCTGGTAAACGAGACCTCTAAGGAGATAGCCGCCGCGCCGAGCCGCAAGTTCGTAGCCTACAAAAACCCCTTTAGTTACCTGGCGGCGCGTTACCGGCTCGAGCGCGTCTACCTGATAACCCCCAACCCCGCCGCCGAACCCAGCCCTCAAGAGCTGGCCAAGGCGGCCGCGCTGCTGCGGCGCGAAGGCTTAAAAACCATCGTCGCCCCCCTGCAGTTAAAGCGCGAAGCCGAGCGGGTGGCGGCCGCTATTTCCGCCAGGGTCGAACTAATAGACCTGCTGGGCGAGAGCGGGGGCGACTACCTGCAGGTTTGGCGGCGCAACAGCGCCGCTCTGGCCAGGGCGCTGGGGGCGCGCTGATGCCCAGACCCGCCACCCTGGGCGAGCTGAAGGCCTCGGGCTGGCCCCTGGAAAAGCTCGAGCGCGACGTGCGCCAAGAGGCCCGCGACAACCTGATGGCGAAACTGCGCGCCGCGACCGAGGTCTTTCCCGGCGTGTACGGCTACCAGGAAACGGTGATACCGGCGCTAATACGCGCCATTCTGGCGCGCCAGCACTTTATTCTGCTGGGCCTGCGCGGGCAGGCCAAGAGCCGCATCCTGCGTTCTTTGGTCAACCTTCTCGACCCCGAGCTGCCGGCGCTAGACACGCCGCTGCGCGACAACCCCATAGCCCCCATCAGTCCCGAGGGGCGCCGCCTGCTGAACGAGGCGCAAGACGACGCCCCCATCGTCTGGCTTAGCCCCGAGGAGCGCTACTTGGAAAAGCTGGCCACCCCCGACGTCACCGTCTCCGACCTAGTGGGAGAGCTCGACCCCATCAAGGCGGCGCGCAGCGGGCGCGGGCTGGCCGACCCGGAAGCGCTGCACTACGGCCTGGCGCCGCGCGCCAACCGCGGAATCTTCGCCATTAACGAACTACCCGACATGCCGGCCCGAGTCCAGGTGGCGCTCTTCAACATGCTGGAAGAAGGCGACGTCCAGGTGCAAGGTTTTCCGCTGCGCCTGCCGCTCGACGTCTGGCTGGTCTTCAGCGCCAACCCCGAGGACTACACCGCCCGCGGACGCATTGTCACACCCCTCAAGGACCGTATCGACGCCGAGATTCGCACTCACTACCCGCGCAGTCTGCAAGAGGCCCTGCGTATCACCGAGTCCGAGGCGCGAATCGCAACGCAGGTAACCATTCCCGACTTCGTGGCGCGGGCCGTGGAGAGGGTGGCCTTTCTGGCGCGCCGCGATCCGCGGGTAGACCAGAGCAGCGGCGTCAGTCAGCGGCTGCCCATCAGCCTCTTGGAAGAGGTGGCCGCAGGCGCTGAGGCCCGCGCTCTCAGCTACGGCGAGGCGCGGATCTACGCACGCCCGCGCGACGTCTACGACGGCATCGCGGCCATTACCGGCAAGATCGAGCTCGAGTACGAAGGCGAGCTCGCGGGGGCCGAAACGCTGGCGCGGCAGCTGGTGGCGCGCGCCTTCGCCGAGGAGTGGGGCGAGAGAGGGGGGCTGGAAGAGCTACTGTCCTACTTTGACTCCGGCGCCTCCGTCTCCCTGCCCGAGGCGACCGCGCCGGCCCTGGAGCGGCTGGCGCAGGTTCCCCCCTTGCGGGAGCTGGCCTCTCGCTACGGCGCCGCAGACGAAGTAGCGGGCCTGGCCTGGGCCGAGTTCGCCCTGGAGACGCTGGTGGGGCGAGGTCTGTTGCGGCGGGATGCTGCGGGCTACGTAAAGGCTCCGCCGAATGCGGCGGGCGCCGCCCGCGAACCGCTGACTCCTTAACCAAGGTTGCGCTTCAGGAGGCTTATTAAATCTCCCAGCTGTTTTTGCAATTCGCGGTTCTGCTCCACCAAAATTTCCAGTTTGTGTTCTAGTCTCTCTTCGCCGGGCGACTGCGGGCCCTGCGGGCGGCGCGACACCTCCATTGGTATCGCCTTGAAGAGCAAGGAGGTGTTGCCGCAGACGGGGCAGATTAGGCCCGCCGGCGCTACCGACGGCCCGTAAAAGATGCGGGTGGAGTCTTGCGGGCAGAGTAGGTACTTCTGGCCGCCGGCCTCGCCCAGGTAGATGCGCTCGGCCAGGTCGTGCGCCTCCTCCGAAGAAAAGCCCACGAAGTAGTCGCCGCCGATCTCGGTGTAGCCTTCGGGCAGAACCTCGCGCGTCGGCACCAGCTCAGACTTGAGGCCGCTGGGCGGCGAGATCCAGGCCAGGCCGTTCCACTTGAGGTGGCGCAGGTGACGGCGCCCCTGCTGATCCTCGACTTCGATAATGAGGGTGACCTCGGGGTCTTTGGGGTAGTAGAAAAAGCGCACCGCCCGCACGCCCTCCAAGCCTTCCTGAGGCGGCAACGTGTAAGAGAGCGGTCCTTGACCGCGCTCAGGATAACCAACCATCCTTTCCAGGTCCTGCCTGGTCAGGCCGGGGTTGCGTTCGTCTCCTTCGAGTAGAAGCCGAACCTTGCGAAATGCCCGTTCCAGACCCGAAGCGCCTTGCATAGAAGCATTTTACACGAAAGGCAGCCGGCCCGCGGGCCGGCTGCAAAAACGTGCGCTAGTGCGGATCTACTGGCTTTTAGCCGGGGCCTGCTGCTCGCTGGAGGCGGGCTTGGCGGGGCTGGCGGGCTTTTCCGCGCCCTTACCCTCTCCACCGCCTGAGGGGGCGCTCTGGGTGGCGGGCTGTTCCTTCTTGGGAGTGAGCTCCTTGATGACGTCTTCGATCTTGTTCTCGATCTTGGCCTGCTTTTTCAGCTCGCTAATCCAGTCGGCCGCGGCCTTGGCGCGCTTGGCCGCCAGCGCCAGCTGTTCGGCTTCGCTCTTGACCTCTTCGAAGGATTTGGTAACGGCGTCTTTTTTGTCCTTGACGAGTACCACCTGATAGGTCTTCTGGTTCTTCTCGCCCGGCACCTCGATGACCTCGGAAACCTGCCAGTCGCCGGCCTTGGCGAAGGCGGCGTCGCTCTCGAAGACCAGCTTGTTGACCAGCGGCGGCAGCTTGCCGGCGCTGACTACGCCCATCTCCTGCAGTTTGCCGCCGAGACCCTTGGCCAGCTCCTTGAGAGGATTGCCGGCTATCAGTTTTTCGCGGAACTTGTCGGCAGTTTCTTTATCGTTGAAACTGACGACGTCTACCTGCGCGGAGGCGGGAATGGTGAAGCGCGCGATGTTTTCCTGGTAGTACTTTTTGACCTCGTCGGGCGTCACGGTAATGTCTTTGGTCTTCCAAAGCTGGACGTCCTGGGCCTTCTGGCCGCGCGTGCCGATGAAGGGCTTGCCCGAGGCTTTTACCTGCTCCAGCAGGAGATCTTGGGTGATCAGCTGGTCTACGGTCGAGGGTAGGAAAAACTTTACCGCCAGCTCGCCCAGACCCTGCTGGATGAGGCTGGGGACCTGTTTGTTAGCGAAGACTACCTGCAGCACCTCGGCCAGTTTGATCTCCTGGCCGTCAACCTTGGCCACGACGGGGTTCTTGTACTGGTAGGGAATGTTCTTGTCTTCGCTGAACTTGACCACGGCGCGCCTGCGCACCTCGCGGATGTAGTCGTCCACCGCGCCGGCCTGCTTGACCTTGAGGGCGTCTTCTTTGACGCGGTCCTTGACCTCTTCGTAAGGGCGGTCGCCGCCGGGCAAGAACTCTTCCACCTTGACGATGTAGTAACGGCCGCCGCTGGAGATTACCCCTGTCATGCCGCCACCCTTGAGCGAGAAGACCGCGTCGGCCACCTCGGTGGGGAAGACCAGGCGGGTTACCGGCCCCGGCTTGCTGGAACCGGGCTCGGCGCCCACCGCGCCGGCCTGCGCCGCGCCCACCTTGGAGAATTTTTTGGCCAGCTCGGCGAAGTCGGCTCCGCCCAGGAGCTGTTTGTAGACGTCTTCGGCGGTGGCTTTGTCGTCTAGGACTATCTGCCGCGCCTTCACCTTATCTTCGGCGGCGTACTGCGCCTTGTGCAGCTCGTAGAAGAAGCGGGCTTCATCGTCTGTCAGCTTTACCTTCTTGCTTATCTGCTCGAGGTGTTTTTGGATGCGCAGCTGCGAGCGCAGCTCGTCGCGCAGCTGGCTGTCGGTATAGCCGATGCTTTGCAGGAAGCGGTCCCAGGCCTGGCGGTCCTTGGCGCCCAGGCGCTGGCGCAGCTGGTCGACCTGCTGCTTGACCTCGCTGCTGGAAACGCGGATGCGGGCGGCGTCTTGATCGAGCGCCTCGAGCGTAATTACCTGCTCCAAGAAGTAGGTGTCTATCAGAGGCCGCAGCACCCCGCTGGGGTTGAGGGTAAAGAGCGGGTTGGTTTGCGCCTTGCGCATCAGCTCCAGCTCGTGGATGGGTTTGCCGTTGACGTAGAGGATGGTCCTGCCCTCTTGCTGCGGGTTGCCCTTGGGCGTGAACAAAAAAATGGTGCCGATGGCGAAGGCCACGGCTAGTATGCCGAATATGATGTTTATCGCACGTTTGCTTATTTTCACTTGACGTCCTCCTTCGGGCGGTGCTAGATTATCGGTTGCTGAGTGCGCCCGTAGCTCAGTTGGATAGAGCGTCGGCCTCCGGAGCCGAAGGCCACAGGTTCGAATCCTGTCGGGCGCACCATTACTGTCTTTTGCGGCCGTCTGCAAGACGGCTGGCTAACCCGAAACACAAACCGAATTGTAGCACGCTAAGCCGCCGTCTGAGGACAAAATAACGTGAGACGGGCGCTTACAATAGTGGTGAAGGGGGTGTCTCATGATAAAGAGAGTTCTCCTCGCCACCGACGGATCGCGCGCCGCTCTGGGCGCCGAAAGGCTGGCCGCCTGGCTGGGGTACAAGACCGAAGCGCTGCTGCAAGTCCTCTACGTGCGCGACATTCGCCTCATTCGCATGCCCGAGCTGATGGACTGGGGAGCGATCAGCATACCCATGCCCGCCTACCACGAGGAGGTCGAGAAGGTGCTGACCGCCCGCGCCGAGGTAATCGTAGAGAGGGTCGCGAAAGAAGCCGCCGCCGCGGGGGTCAAGGCCGAACCGGTCATTCGCACCGGCGTGCCCTATCAGGTGATAAGCGAAGAGGCCCGCACCGCCGACTTGCTGGTAATAGGCCGCGCCGGCGAGGCCAGCGGCCACGAGGCCACCGGTCTGGGCTCCACCGTCGAGAGGGTGGTGCGCACCGCCAGCGTGCCGGTGGTAGTCGCCCCGCTGGACCCGGTAGAGCTGACGCGGCTGCTGTTGGCTTACGACGGCTCGCCCCCCGCCACCCGCGCCATGCACCTGGCGGCCGAACTGGCGGGCGGTCTGGGTCTGCCGGTTACCATCCTCAGCGTTCACGACGACGCAGTGCGCGCCGAGGCGCTGGCGGCCGAGGCGCTGGCCTACCTGGAGGCGCACGGGCTGACCGCGGAGGTGCAGACCGCCGCCGGCGACGCCGACGAGCGCATTCTGGAGGCGGAAAACCCCGATGACCTGCTGGTCATGGGCGCCTTCGGCAAAGGGCTGATCCGCACCCTGCTGTTGGGCTCCACCGCCGAGCTCGTCCTGCGGCGGGCGGTAGGCCCCGTGCTGGTGGTTCGTTAGTGTTTTACTATGAGTTTCTCTTCGTGCGGGCGTCGCTGTTTTACCTCTTGTACACGGCGCTGCTGGGTTTTTTGTTCTACCTGGAGCCCTCCTGGCGCGGCTACCTGCAAAGCTCGCACGTACACGCCGGGCTGGTGGGGTTCTTTTTGAACATGGTGCTGGGCGTGGCCTACTGGATGATGCCGCGCCCCGGCCAGCTAAAGCAACCGCGCCTGGAGCTCGCCACCCTGCTGCTGCTCAACGGCGGTTTGCTGCTAAGGCTGGCGCTCGAGCCTTTTTACCTCGCCCACCCTTCTCCGCCGCTGGCGCGTTTGCTGCTCCTCGCGGCCTTCTCGCAGCTGCTGGCCGTGGCGGTCTTCTTTTACGCCATGCAACAAAGAGTGGTTACTAATCAAATGCTCTGGAAGTTGCGTAAACTCAGAGAAGCGAGGGAGAAAGATGGCGAAAAAAACTGAGATTCCAGTCTGGACCGAGATATTAGACCTGCCCGAGCCGCCCGAGCGGCAGATGGCCGAGCAGCTCGCCTTCGTGGGGATAAACGAAGACGCCAAACGGCAGATGTACCTCGACGGCGAGCCGCTGCTGCGCCACGCCGCCGACTGGGTGGCCGCGGCCTACGACCACCTTTCGCGCTACGCCCCAACCGCCAAGGCGCTGGGCTGGGAGGGGCGCATACCCGACGAAGACCTCTATCTGCGCCGCACCTTCTTTTCCGGCTGGATGGGCCGCACCATCGGTGTTGACACCTCGGACGAGTTCGCCCGCTACCTCTTTCACGCCGGGCGCGTCCACGCCGGCTACGGCCCCGGCGGGCACTTCGTGCCGCCGCAGTGGGTGAGCCTTTCCCTGAGCCTGATACTGCGGATGTTCGCTACCGTGGTCCCCGCGGAACGCATAGGCCTGTGGACCGCTTACCTGTCGGTGCAGCAAGAGCTGATGCGCCTGGGCTACGAGGCTTCGCTGGCTCTCGGCAAAGGGCGCACCGCCATAAAGGCCAACGCTCTGGGGCTGGCGCTGCCGGCGCTGCCCCAGGCGCTGGAGGTTCACGTGGACTCGGGTACGGTGCGCGAGGCGCTGGAAAAGATATTCGCCTTCCGCCCGGAACTGCGGGAAAACGCGCTCGAGCCCGTTCCCGACGCCGAAGAACACGCCGGTTGGATGGAAGAGGTGCGCCGCTGGCGCTTCAAGAACAACTGGACGGTCCTCAAAAACGGCCGCGACGTCTCTTACCTCGAGGGCCTTTCTACCCGCCTCAAGAGCGGCGACAGCCTTACCTTCCTGCCCCCGGGCAGGTAGCTCGGGCGCCGCTAACGCGGCCCCCGAGCCCCTCGAAAGCGCTTGCTGCTACTCCTCGCCGACCACGTCGGACTTGAAGGTCTCGAAGTTGGCGGCAAAGTTTTCCAAAAACACCCGCAGGCTGCCCTTGAGGCTGACGCCGCCGCTAAGGTCTAGGTCGCTTTCGATGGCCGGGTCTTGTTCGTCGTCCAGGTAGACCCTGGCGAAGCGGTGTTTGAGGTTCCAGTTATTGACCGTCTGCAGGGGGATCTTGTCCTTGACCGAGAAGGCGGCGTAGAGCTGCAGGCTTTCGTAGCCGGGGTGTTCCTTGTAGTCATCGTAGAAAAAGAGGACCTCTTTGTAGCCTCCCTTGAGCTCCATCCTGATCAGCGGATCGCCGCTGCCGTCCTTGTCCAGGGTAAAGTCGAAGCCC
Source organism: Thermaceae bacterium (assembly GCA_026987375.1). Classification (GTDB taxonomy): domain Bacteria; phylum Deinococcota; class Deinococci; order Deinococcales; family Marinithermaceae; genus Oceanithermus. The sequence continues at coordinate 27,034 of JALSMT010000063.1, forward strand.
AGATCGCTCAGCACCTTGGTGACCTGCTGGGCGGTGACGGAGGTGACCATGATATCGGAGCTTTGGGCTAGAACCGTAGCCGGCAACGCGGCCAGTAAAAAAATAGCGGTAATGGTGAGTTTTCTCATCTCGCTCTATTCTAACCCCGGCCCGCGCCGCGTTTCATCACCGCCGGCCCTTTAGTTGGTAGCATGAGGTCCCCAGAGCGGGGCGTATCTGGAGCTTGCTATCATGGCGGATAAGAAGACAAATTTGCCGGTGGGCCGCATCCCCCCCCACAACCTCGAGGCCGAAGCCAGCGTGCTGGGTTCGGCGCTGGTGGACAACGAGGCCATAGACCGCGTCGAGGGGCTGATTACCAGCGAGGTGTTTTATAAAGAAGCGCACCGCAAAATCTGGCGCGCCATGGAGTCCCTGCGCCTGCGCAACGAGCCGGTGGACCTGGTCACGCTCTCCGAAGAGCTGAAAAAGAACGGCGAACTCGACAACGTCGGCGGGCTTAGCTATCTGGTCGGCCTCAGCGAGGCCACCCCCACGGCCGCCTACGCCGAGCATTACGCCCAGATAGTCGCCGAAAAACACATGCTGCGCCGCCTCATCGGCGCCGCCGGCGAGGCCATGCGCCTGGCCTACGACGAAGCCGGCAGCGTAGAAGAAGTAATAGACCAGGCCGGCAGACTGATCATGGACGTGGCGGTGCACGGTCTGCGGCACGACTTCCAGGAGATGCGCGAGCTGGTTACACAGGCCCACGAGAGAATCGCGCGCTTGCGCGAAGACGGCAACGTCAGCGACCTGCTGAGCACCGGTTTCGCCGACCTGGACCGCGTAATAGGCGGCCTGGGGCCGGGCTCTCTCAACATCATCGCCGCCCGACCCTCGATGGGCAAAACGGCCTTCGCCCTGACCATAGCCCAGAACGTCGCCCTCCACGGCGAGACGCCGGTAGCGATATTTTCGCTGGAAATGCCGGCGATAGACCTGGTTTTGCGACTCCTTTCCAGCGAGGCGCGGGTGGACATGAACCGCATCCGCCAGGCGCACCTCTCCGACCGCGACTACGAGCGGTTGGTCAACGCCGCCGGAAAGATATACGAGGCCCCCATTTTCATAGACGACACCCCCGGCCTGACCCTGATGGAGGTGCGCTCGCGGGCCAGGCGCCTGGCCACCCAGCACAAGATAGGCCTGATAATCATCGACTACATGCAGCTGATGAGCGGCGGCCAGTCGAGCAGGAGCGGCGAGAACCGCCAGCAAGAAATCTCCGCCATCAGCCGCGGCCTCAAGAGCCTGGCGCGCGAGCTTGAGGTGCCGGTGGTGGCTCTCAGCCAGCTGAGCCGCGCCGTCGAGAGCCGCCCCAACAAACACCCCCTACTCAGCGACCTGCGCGAGTCCGGCTCGATAGAGCAGGACGCCGACCTGGTAGTCTTCATCTACCGCGACGATTATTACAACGAGCACTCCGAGCAAGCGGGCGTCGCCGAGATAATAATCGGCAAGCAGCGCAACGGCCCGACGGACACGGTAAAGCTGCAGTTCCACGCCGCCCACGTGCGCTTCAACGACCTGGCGCGCGAGTTCTGAGCCGCTTCCGTCTTAGACTAAGGTTATGCGTACCTCGCTGAGCGTAGAAGAAGCCCTTGAAACCGTTCTGGAACACACGACGCCCCTGCGCGGCGTCGAGGAGACGCCTCTGAACGAGTCTCTCGGTCGCGTACTGGCGCGCGACCTGCAATCGCTGGTGGACCACCCCGACGTAGACAATACCGCCGTAGACGGCTACGCCGCTCGCGCCGCCGACAGCGCCGGCGCGAGCGGCGAGAATCCCGTGCGCCTGCGCCTCATCGGCGAGTCTCCCGCGGGGCGGCCTTTTAGCGGCGAGGTGGGCCCGGGAGAAGCGGTCAGCATCTTCACCGGCGCGCCCCTGCCCGCGGGGGCCGACGCGGTGGTGGCGGTCGAAGACACCGAACGCGACGGCGAGTTCGTCGTGCTCAAAAAGCCGGCCAGCCCCAAGGACATCCGCAAAAAGGCGCAGGACTTGGCGGCGGGCCGGGTTTACCTGAAAAGGGGCGACTTGCTTACCCCCGGCCGCGTCGGCCTGGCCGCCGCCATGGGCTACGCCAGGCTGCCGCTGGCGCCGCGGCCGCGGGTAGGAATCCTCTCTACCGGCGACGAGGTGGTAGAACCCGGCACCCCGCTGCCGCCGGGGGGCGTTTACAACTCCAACGCCTACTCTATCGCCGCGCTGGTGCGCGAGGCCGGCGGCGAGCCGGTGCTGCTGGGCAAGGTCGGCGACCGGGTGGAGGCGGTCAAGGAGCAACTCGCCGCCGCGGGGTCGCTCGACCTCGTCCTCACCTCGGGGGGCGTCAGCATGGGCGACTACGACATCGTCCGCCACCTGCTCGAGCGGGAAGGCACCATCCACTTCTGGAAGATCCTGCAGCGCCCCGGGGGACCGCCCATCTTCGCCGAGTTCGCCGGCACGCCGCTCTTCGGCCTGCCCGGCAACCCGGTGAGCGCCATGGTGGTCTTCTTTCTCTACGGCCGGCCGATGATCTTCAAAATGCTGGGGCGCAGCGACCCCCCCTACCGCAAGGTGCGGGCGCTGGCCGAGGACTTCTTCAAGGGCGCGGGCCACAAGACGGCCTTCCGCCGCGGGGTACTGCGCTACGACCCCCGGGCGCCCGGCTGTCACCGCGTCAACACGGTGGGGAACCAGTCTTCGGAGGTTCTGCGCAGCATGGCCAGCGGCAACGCCCTGGTAATCGTCCCGCCGCACACGAACGTCGAGGCGGGCGAGGCGGTGGAGGTCATTCCCTTCGGGGACGTACAAACCTGAGCTATGCGAGGGCGCCTAGAATTTTCTTTCGAGATCGACCTTGCCATCAGAGCCGACACGGAAGACCGCAAAAAGAGGCGCTGGGTGCTTCGATAAAAAGCGTTCTACCCGGCGAATGTTGGCTGCGAAAGCTCTTGCGAGCATATCGATCGGCCACCGTTCCGAGACCTTGAGATGAATAACGTCCGCGTCGAAACGAACGACTGCCTGCTTCTCGGCAGGCACGTACCGCATCCTGGCGTCGGCCGTGAGTAAGACCCAGCCCCTCACCGCAACGAATCCGAGAATCTCGTCATCTGGCGCCGTAGGCACGAAGTGGTCATCGTGAACTCCAACAACCAGACCAGCTTAAATCAGTATCCTTGGGAAACGCTTGCCGAGGTTCCGATCCGTAAGAAAAACGGTCAAGCCGCCCTCGCTAAGCTAACTTCGAAAATCAACGCATCAGTCACCAAGTCTAGGGGGAGATCGTAGTCTTGGGCCAAGTCTTCCAAAGGCTCCCCCGCATCGACACGAGCGGAGAGAATGGCCGTTTCAATTCCCCGAACGACTGGCTTGCCGTACCTGATCCTAGGATCCACGAATACGGTTTTCCTATCTTCACGCTCCGGAACACTCAGGAAAAGCTGTGCTGGTAACTCGTCTTCCCAGCTAACTCGCTTAAGAGCATTTTTAAGTATTGCTTTGAGTGCAATTTGGCCGCTACGCTTAAGGCTGACGAGCTCTCCATAATAATCGATAAGCAGGTCACCACCTCCTGTCGAGAGCTCAGGGTGAATGAGGAGGCGCTCAATCCCCAGTTTGTGCTCGGCATACTCAATGGCTTTGCGGATATCGCCTAGCTTGACCTTGTGCCGCTCGCGCAGCACGCGCAGAATGAATAGCTCGATAAGGTTGCTAAAGCTCAAGCGATGTCCGTGCACTCTTCCCGACGTGTGGATGATCGGTTTGGACGCTTTTCGTCCTTCTGCGGTGGTGTAGCTCCCTCCCGTGACCCACCACCTCACCGTACTGATAGGGATGCGAAGATAACGGGCCGCTTCTGCAAACGTATACAGCGGCTCATTTATCTTGCCGGATAACCCATGGCCCATCCGAATAACCCCTCCTGTCCATGCACCCCTATAAGAAGATTTCACTCTATTTTGCCGACTTCCTGGCCCGGCCGTAGGCCATGCGCAGCTTGAACATCGCCCGCTTGTGCAGCTTGGCGGCCTCCTCGGCGGTCACACCCAGGTTGGCCGCGGCCCGCTCGAGCGGCACCCCCTCGCCCTCTGTCTGAATGACCAGCCTCCTCTCGGCCTCTTCCAGACCGGCGGCAAAGGGCTCCAGGTCGGCCCAGCTCGCCTTGGGCCCGGCTTTCTTCTTGGCGGCGCTCTTTTTACGTGACGTCTTTTTCTTGCGGCTAGAAGCCGCTTTCTTGGCCCCCGGCTTGAATTTGGGGTAGGCGTAGTCCTCGCATTCGGGGTTGGAGCACTTGAGGGTCTCGCGCTTGCCCTTCTTGACCATCACCCAGCCGCACTTGGGGCAGGTCTGCTCGGTGGGCGGGTCGAAGACCAAAAAGTCACACCCCTGCTTGCTACAGCGCCAGTAGGGCTTGCCGCGGCGGCTGATCTTGCGAACTATCTCGCCCTCCTTGCACTTGGGGCAGGCGATCCCGGTGGAGGGCGCCTCGTCGCGGGTGTAGTCGCACTTGGGGTAGGCGCTGCAGGCGATGAAAGAGCCGTAGCGGCCCCACTTACGCACTAGCGGCGCGCCGCACTTGGGGCAGTCCTCGCCGATCGGCTCGGCCTCCTTCTTCTCCTCCAAAGGTTCGGTATAGCTGCACTCTGGGTAGCCGGTGCAGCCCAAAAACTGCCCGTAGCGGCTCACCTTGACCTCCAGCGGTCGCCCGCAGACGGGGCAGGTCTTGCGCGGCACGCGCGCCAGCTCCTCGGTGAAGGGCTGGTAGAACTCGCGCACCACCGCCGGCCAGGGCTGCTTGCCTTCTTCCACCTCGTCGAGGCGGTCTTCGACGCTGGCGGTGAACTCGTAGGCCACCACCCGCGGGAAGTGCTCGACCAGGAAGCCGATCACACGCTTGCCAAGCTCGGTGGGTTTGAGAGCCCGTCCCTGGCGTTCCACGTATGCGCGGCGCTCGAGGGTCTCTATGGTGGGGGCGTAGGTGGAGGGGCGGCCAATGCCCAGCTCCTCCATCTTCTTGACCAGGCTGGCGTCGGTATAGCGCGGCGGCGGCTGGGTGAAGTGCTGCTCTGCCTTTAGATCCAAAAGGCGGGCCGCAGCCCCCGGCTCAACCTCGGGTAAGGGTTGCTCGTCTTGCTGATCGCGACCCCAAACCCGCAAGAAACCGTCGAATTTGAGGATAGAGCCGGCGGCGCGAAAGAGGAAGCGGCCGCCGCTGACGGTTATCACGGTCTGGTCGTAGACGGCCGGCGTCATCTGGCTGGCTACGAAGCGGCGCCAGATCAGGTCGTAGAGTTTGAACTCCTCATCCGAGAGGAAGGGCTTCACCTGCTCGGGGCGGCGCCTAACCGAGGTGGGGCGCACGGCCTCGTGCGCGTCCTGAACGTTCGTCTTTTTACCGCGGTAGTAGTTGGGTTTTGGCGGTAGGTAGGAGTTTCCGAAGGCGTTGGGGATGAAGCTGCGCGCCTCGGCGATAGCCTCGGGGGCGACGCGCACCGAGTCGGTGCGCATGTAGGTGATCAAGCCCACCGGCCCCTCGGGGCCCAGGTTGACGCCCTCGTAGAGGCGCTGGGCTACGCGCATGGTGCGGCCCGCGCCCCAGCCGAGGCGGCCGCTGGCCGCCTGCTGCAGCGTCGAGGTGGTGAAGGGCGGCAGCGCGTGACGTCGCTTTTCCTTGCGCTCCAGCGCGTCCACCCGCCAGCCCGCTACGGCGCTGACTTCGCTTTGTACGCGCCGGGCTTCGGTTTCGTTGGTGATGAGGAAGGCTTCCTTCTTTTTCTGTACGAGCCGCTTGCCGTCCATCTGGTAGAGCTCGGCGGCGAAGCGCGCGCCCGCCTCGAAATCCGCAAATATCTGCCAGTATTCTTTAGGCGTGAAGGCGTCTATCTCGGCCTCGCGCTCGACCACCAGCCGCAGCGCCAGCGACTGCACCCGCCCCGCCGAGAGCGCCCGCTGGCGGAAGTGCGCCGAGAGCACCGGGCTGAGGTTGTATCCCACCAGGCGGTCGAGCACGCGCCGCGCCTGCTGCGCGTCCACCAGCTTTTGGTTGATGGCGGTCGGCTCGCTGACCGCGGCCTTTATGACCCGCGGGGTTATTTCGTGAAAGTGTACCCGCAGCGGCTGCTTGGAGTCGAGCTCCAAAAGCCGCGCCACGTGCCAGCTAATGGCCTCGCCCTCGCGGTCGGGGTCGGTGGCCAGTAAGACGCGGTTGGCCTTCTTGGCCGCTCTCTTGAGGTCGTTGACTACCTTTTGTTTGTCTTTCTTAACGACGTATTTGGGCTCGAAATCGTGTTCGAGGTCTACTCCCAGATCGCGCTGAGGCAGGTCGGCGACGTGCCCTACGCTGGCTTTGACCTCGTATTTAGCGCCCAGTATTTTCTTGATGGTCTTGGCCTTCGCGGGCGACTCGACCACCACCAGGGTCTTTCCCGACATGAGGCCCAGTATATACACACCTCGTTAAGAGGGTGAGAGTCCCCGCCCGCGAAAGCGCGGGCGGCTCACAAAAAACTACTTGAGGCCCAGCTTTTTCCAGCTCTGATAGACCTGCTGAGGGTTAAGCTTCTCGGGTCGCAGCGCGGCTACCTCGGCGGGGCTGAGCGGTTTGAAGTCCTTGGGCAGGAGCTTGTCGTTCCCCCAGGCCTTGAAAACGTAATTGAGCACGGCGGCTAGGTCCGCGTCGCTGAGATAACCGAAAGAAGGCATGACGCCGCTGACGTTCTTGCCCTGGGAAACGATCGGGCCCTGCAGACCAAAGAGCAGCACCCGCGCCGGAAACAGGCGCCCATCCTTACCTTTGGCGGCGATGCGCGGCAGCTCTCCCGCCAGCGCGGGAAAGGCCGCGGCTATCCCCTGACCGTTGGCCTGGTGGCAGCCGGCGCACTGGGCGTAGACCTGCGCCCCTCTGTCGGCCTGCGCCGCACCGGCGAGCGCTAGTAACAGCACAAATAGCAGAACGCTCTTCATTTCAAACACCTCCCTTAGAAAACGCCCTATTTTACCAGCTTTGCGACCGGCCGTTATTAGAAACGCCGGCCCTGCCGTTGCCGGGCAGCAAGAAGCCCGCCGAAACCACGAAGCGCAGGGCGTCTTCTATTTTGATGTCGAGGGGGATTAGCTCGTCTGCGGGAACGATGATCACGAAGCCCGAAGCCGGCACCGGGCTGGTGGGAACCACCACCACCGTGTGGCCCGGCGGCAGCGGCTGCAGGCGCTCTTCGACCCGCTGCACCACGAAGCAGAGCGCGTAACTGCCGCGACGCGGGTACTCCACCAGCGCCGCCCGCGAAAAATGGACGTCGGGCCTGGTGAAAAAACTCGTCGAGATCTGCTTGACCGAGTTGTAGACGTCGCGCACCAGCGGCACCAGGTTCACCAACCGCTCCAACCCGCCTATCAGCTGCCTGCCCAGCCAGTGGCCCGCCAGCATCCCGGCCAGGGCTATCAAGAGCAGGGTGAAGACGAGTCCCAAAACCGGCAGGAGCGGCGCCAGCCAGTGCGGCGTCTGCAACCCCAATATGCGCAGGAGCGCCACAAAAAAGTCGTCGGAGGTGTTCCAGATCCAAACCCCTAGGTAGATGATGACGGCGATCGGTAAAACCACGACCAAGCCGGTCAGGAAATAGCGCTCAAAGCGACGGATCACGGCTCGCGCACCTCTACGCTGTACTCTCCCTTTTCTAGCTTGAGAATGACCACCTTGCTCTCTTCCTTCTTTTGCACGAGAAGCCGCGAAAGGTGGTAGCTGGGAGGGGTTTCCTGGGTGGCTATCGAGACCACCCGCCAACCGGAGTCCATTAGGGCCAGGCGCAGCAGGCGCAGCACTTCTTCGAAGTCCTGCGAGTTGGTGAAGCGGCTCTCGCTGGTCTTGCCCTGGTACGACTGCGCGGTGATAACGCTGCCGGCGGGCGCGGGCAGCGGCAGGTAGGAGTTGAGCAGCAACGCGCCGCCGGCGTCTTTGAACACCAGCACCCCCGCCGCTGCGCTGGCCGGCGCTAGAGCGCGCTTTTGGGGAAAAGGCGTTAGCATTGGCGCGCAGGCGGGCAGCAGCGCCAGTAGCAGTAAAAACCAGTAGCGCCTCATCAACCCCAGCCTACCGCAGGCGAAGATGAAAATTAACGGCTTACTTGACTTTATACTGGTGCCATGCTTGACGAGCAAAGCGAAGCTAACCTGCTGCTAGAAAACGTCGGCAAGAGTTACGGTCGCAAGCCGGTGCTCGAGCGGGTCAGCTTCCAGATAGCGCCGGGGGAGGTTTACGCCCTGGCGGGCCCCAACGGCTCGGGCAAGACTACGCTAATACGCCTGGTCACCGGCTTGGCCTTCCCCAATAGCGGCCGGGTGCTGATGCTGGGTGAAAACATCCACGAGGGCGGTTTTGCCGTGCGCAAGCACCTGGGCGCGGTGGTCGAGGCTCCGGCGGCCTTCTACCCCTACCTCAGCGGCCGCGCCAACCTGGAACGGCTGGCCTGGCTCTCGGGCCTGCACAGCCCCGCCGAGCGCATCCGCGACGTGCTCTTCATGCTCGAGCTGGTGGCGGTAGCGGACCAGCCCGTCTCCGCCTACTCGCTGGGGCAGCGGCAACGCCTGGGCCTGGCGGCGGCCATCCTCTCCAAGCCCAAAGTCTTGGTTCTTGACGAGCCCACCAGCGGCCTCGACCCCGACGGCATTCAGAAGGTCCACGAGATCCTCAAGGAACAAGCCGCCAGCGGCGTCTCGGTGCTGCTCTCCACCCACCACCTGCGCGAGGTCTCGGCTTACACCGACCGCGTCGGCATCCTCGGCGGCGGCAGGCTCATCGACGAGGTGGTGATGGAGGGGGCTTCGGAGCGCACCCGCCTGCGCGTCAGCGAGCCCGAGCGGGCCTTGGCGGTGCTGCAGACCCTGCCTTTCGTGGAGTCGGCGGAGCTGAAGGGCGAGGTCATAGTCGCCCAGGGGCCGGTGAGCCGCATGATCAAGACTCTGATAGAAGACGGCCACGAAGTCTACGAGGTGAGCGCCGACTACTTTGACCTCTACGAGTACTACCGGGAGCGTATTAAACATGCTTAGGTTCACGGGCTGGGAGATAGTCAAGATGCTGCACCTGCGCTCGGTGCGGCTGGGCTTGGCCGCCGCCTTCGTACTGCCCATCATCTGGACGCTGGCGCCGGGCCTGAAGAAGGTATATGGGCTGGTGCTGGTCTCGGGCTGGCAGGTTCCTTCGCTGGCGCTGCTGGCGGGCATGGAGTTTCTCTACCCATTCCTCATCGCCATGGCCGCCGCCGAGGTGCTGGGCGCCGAGGTGAGCATGGGCACCCTCAAGCCGCTCCTCTTGCGGCCCCTCTCGCGCACCCGCTTCATCGGCGCCAAGCTGCTGGCGGCGCTGTTCTACCCGCTGCTGGTGCTGGCGGTCAGCCTGGCGGCGTCTTTGCTGGCGGGCCTGCCCCACGGACTGGGAGGGTTTTTCGGGGGAACCGGCCTGGGCGCGGGCGGCTTTGCCGGGGTCGGCTTCCTGACGGCGGGAGGGGCCCTCGCGGAAACCGTCAAGGCCTACTTGTTGGCGGCTCTGACGCTAATGCCCATCGCCGCGCTCAGCCTGATGTTCGCGGTCTGGTTCAGCAACACCACCGCCGCGGCCCTGGGCGCCATCGCCACGGTCCTGCTGATGCGGCTGCTGGTAGCCTTTCCCGCGCTGGAACCGCTCTTATTGACCAGCTATCTCAACCTCTACCTGCACCCCAAGGACCTGGCCATGGGCCTGAGCCTGCTCTTCATCTACACCCTGGGTTTTGGATTGCTGGCGGTCATGCTCTTCGAGCGCAAGGACGTTTAGGAGGGAGTCTTATGGGCAAACTAAGCCACTTCGAAGACGGCAGGCCCAAGATGGTGGACGTTTCCGGCAAGAAGGCCAGCCTGCGCCTAGCCCGCGCCGAGGCCAAGGTTTTGCTGACCCCCGCGGCGGCCGCGGCGCTCAAAGAAGGCGGCGTCGGCAAGGGCGACCCGCTGCTGGTGGCGCAGATAGCGGGCATCATGGCCGCCAAGAAGACCAGCGAGCTAATCCCCCTCTGCCATCCCCTGCCGCTTTCCAAGGTAGACGTGGCGCTCGAGTTCGACGAGGCTTCCGCCGAGGTGCGGATAGTCTCCGAGGCCAAGACCACCGCCGAGACCGGCGTCGAGATGGAGGCCCTGACCGCCGCCAGCGTAGCCGCGCTGACCGTCTACGACATGCTCAAAGCGGCCAGTAAGGGCCTGGAGATAAGCGAGGTGCGCCTGCTCTTCAAGTCCGGCGGCAAGTCGGGAACCTGGCGCCGCGACTAACGATCGGGGCTCGCAAGAGGCCGTCGCGCCAAAAACAGGGCCCGCATAGCGGGCCCCGCGAGCGATGGAGACTTAGCGGTGTCTCCACGGGCATGCTCGCGCCCGCAGATAAACGCCGGGTAAACGTTTGTCAGCCATCTCATCGCCGCAGGGACTACCTTGCAATTATGCGCACCTGGCTACTGCTGCTAATCGCGGCTACGCTGCTGGCCGCCTGCGGCACCGAGGGCGGCCCCGGCGAACCCCTGCGCCTGCTGACGAGCAGGCCGCCGGCGGCCTACCTGGGCGAACGTTACCAGGCCAGCTTTCCCGCCTCGGGCGGGGTGCGCCCCTACGACTACAAACTGCAAGGCAAGCTGCCCAAGGGCCTCAGCTTCGCCAACGGCAAACTAATAGGCACGCCGCGGGAAAAGGGCAGTTTCAAGCTGAGCCTGGTGGTCAGCGACGCCGCCATGTCGAGCCGCAGCGCCTCCTTCGTCCTGCGCGTCAGCGACCCGCCGCCGCCGCGCCTCCTGGCCAAACTGCCGGCGTCGCTAACGGACGCCCCTTACATCGCCGTCTTCAAGCTAGACGGCCGCCCCGCCAGCGCCATGCGCCTGCGGGTCTACATAAAAGGGCAGAAGCCGGACCTCGGCAGCTTCAAGGCCTACCCGGGCGCGCTCTACGTGCTGCGCTACGACGAGAAGAACCAAGCTCTAGACGTCGACGCGGTCTTTCCTAAGGCCCTCAAAGACGCCGAGGTATTCCGCATCAGGCTCGAGCCCCTCAAGAAAATGCGCCCCAGCGCTTCCAGCAAGGCGCAGTTCTACGACGCCAAAGGCGAGCCCTACACCGCCTCTCCGCCCAAGCGCCCCGCCGACAAGGGCAAGTACGCCTTTGACAACCTGCGCGCCCTGGCGGCCCTCTGGCCGCGCCCCGAGAGCAAGAAGGCCCCCGCCGCCGCAGGCGAAAAGCCCCCCGCAAAGAGCGCACCCGCCGCAAAAGAGAAGCCGCCCGCGCCAGCGGCCGCGAAGCAGCCCCAGAAAGACGCCGCGGCCAAAGACAAAGACCCGCGGCTGGCCCTGGCCGACCTCAACAAAGACGGCAAGGTAGACGCCGCCGACCTCGAGCTGCTGCGCTCCTCCTACGCCTTCAACCCCGGCGGCAAGAGCGCCGCTGCGGCCAAAAAGGGGGAAAGCCCCAAAGAAAGCCCTCCGGCTCAGGAAGCGCCCGCCGCCCCCCAAAAACCCTGACGCGGACCGGCCAAAGCCGGCCCGCGCGCGCCGCGCCGCCTAGTAATCGTCGCTGTAATAGTCCGCTGAGTAGTCGTAGCTGCCGCTGGAGCTATCATAGCTACAGCCGTTGGAACCCCAGCAGCCGGTGGTGTTGGAGATATCGCTGGAGACCTCGCCCCACTTACCCCAAGTAGCGGCGCTGACGCCGCCCCCGCCGCCCGACCCCTGGCCCTGCGCCTGGGCTATTAGTTGACGGGCGGTATCCTGGCCGAAAGCCAGCACCAAAACGTCGATTATGAACTCTTTCTTGTCCTCCAGCGGAGTCTGCGACCAGTTGGCGCGGGCGTTGTTCCAGATCAGCCGCGCCCGCGAGATGAGCACCTGCGACTGGCGGTCGCCCTGCGGAAAGTTCTTCGCCAGCGCCTCTATGTACTGCTTTTTGTCCGCCTCGCTGTAGTTGACGTCGCGGCCTAGCTGCTGCAGCGAAAACTCGATCGCCTCTATGAAGGCCAGGGCGTTGTCCATGGTCAGGGTGGCGAACTTACCACGGGCGACCACTTGGCCGCCGCCCGTCTGCTCCTCCGCGGCGGCCGCCGTCGCCTGCCTCCTCTTGAGGGCGTAGCGCTTGCCGCCGGTCTGGAAGTAGAGAACGTCTCCCTTGAGAACCGCGGCGAACTGGTACTGGCCGCCGGCGTCGCTGAAGACGCCTTGCAGCTGCGAGCCGGAAACCCGCGCCTCGAGCGGGTAGGCCTTACCACCCGCCTGCACCTGGCCGCTGTAGCTTTCGCCCGTCCCACGCAAGACCAAGGCCACTCCGTCGCCGGCGTAGCTGCCGGCGAACTGGCCGCCCCCCGCGCCCGCCAGCGGGTTGGCGGCGGGGGCCGCGCCTTTACGCGTCATCAGGTAAGTGACGGCGCGCTCGGGATCGGGTTTGTCGGTATCGGGGTCGAAGGGCGCCATCACGAACTTCAGCTTGTCGCCGCTCAGCCGCGCTTCGAAGTACAGCTCGCCCTGTTCGGAGTAAATTACCCCGTATACACCCTCCTGGTCGGCGGAAGCCTCTACCTGAAAAACGACGCCGCCCCCTGACAATTTGCCGGTGACGTGCTGGCCGTCTTGTTGCAGCAGCAAGGTAACCAAGCCCTTCTTGCCCTGCATGGTGTAGGTGCCGCCGAAGCCCTGCGCCAATACCGCCGCCAAGAGCAGCACTGCGATACCGCTGGCGATTCTTTTCATATACCTCCTCCAATATGCCGCTTGTTACTTACGCTTAGTATACCCCCAAGAGGCCGCCCGCGGTGGATTTGTATTCTAGTTTTGCTGTTTTTTGTTGTTTCGCAGCAAATAGATGGCAATAGACATCACCAGCGCCACCCCGCCCAGCACCGCCAGCTCTATCATCGTCTGCTGGAACTCGATGGGCGGCAGCATCCGCTCCTGGGCGCTGAGGGTGGCGGTGACGACGAGTATGCGCCTGACGGCGGCGATGATGCCGACGATGATGACCGGTTCTATCCGCAAAACGCCGGTTTCCAGAAAGTTGATGGTGGTGTAGACCACCTGGGCCAGCATCAGCGCCAGCAGCGAACCGTTGAGGAGCTCGAGCGTGCCCTTGGTAAAGTCTCCGCTCCAGAGCAGCCCCGCGGCGCTGTAAATCGCAAAGGCCAGGTAAACGAGCGCCCCCAGCATTAGAAAGGCGGCCACCAGCCAGTAGATGAGCTTTTCGCCGTACTCCAGGGGCGGGATCAGGTTGAAGCGAACGTCGCGCACGCCTTAGTCTAACTCCAAACGAGCTCGGGTAAGCTAAGGCATGGCCCGCCACCTGCTATACCTGCAGATCGCGGCCTCGCGCGCGCCGTCGGCGCTGGGGGTCATGGACGAAGAAGGCCTGCACCCCTTGGTTTTGCGTTCCGGCGCCGAGCAGCTCTACCTCGTCGTGCCGGTAGACACCGCCGAAGCGGATCACCTGCTGACGCTGCTCAAACCGGTGCTGGGCGCGGAAGACTGGATGGCGCTCGATACCCCGGCCTGGACCTTCCCCGACGACGACGCCGAAGAAAAAGAAGAACCTACGCCCGCCGAGGAGCTGGAACAGGCCCTCTTCCGCTCCAGCAAACTTAGCGGCGGCTTCGTCTTTCTGGTGCTGGCCTCGACCACGATAGCCTTCGCCGGGATGGTGCGCGACGACGCCGTGCTGGTCCTCGCCAGCATGATAATTGCGCCGCTTATGTCTCCCATCATGGCTCTCGGTTTTGGTCTCCTGTGGCGTGACAAGCGCATGCTCAGCCAGGCGGGCGCCACCGCGCTGGCGGGGGCGGGGGCGGCCTGGCTGAGCGCCTGGTTGCTGGCGCGGCTCTTCACTACTTTTATTCAGATAAACCCGGGCGGGCAGCTGCTGGCGCGCAGCGCCCCCAACCTCTTCGACCTCGTCTTGGCGCTGGTGACCGGCGCGGTGGCGGCCTACTCTTTCATCCGCGGCCAGGGGCAGACGCTGGTGGGCGTGATGGTGGCCATAGCTCTGCTGCCGCCGCTGGTGGCCTCGGGCGTCTTCAGCGCCATATCCTGGCCCGGCCCCGCCACCGGCGCCCTCTACCTCTCTTTGGTCAACGCCGTCGCTCTCCTCTTTACCGCCGCGGTCGGTTACGCGGTGCGCTTCCGTCTCTCTTTGGGCAGACTGTGGTCGCTGCTGCTCCTGCTGGTGCTGCTGGCGCTGCTGCTGTGGTGGTCTTCACACGCCGGCTACTGGACCGTCCACCCCAGCTGAGTCAGTCCGCCAGCAGACGCAAGACCACGAACTTTAGGTAGCTGCCCTCGGGAAACTCGGGCCTGAGCGGGTGGTCGGCGGCGTGGCCCGCCTGGTGGACTATCTGGGTGCGCACGCCGGCGCGGCGGGCGGCGGCGGCCAGGGCCTGGCGAAACTCGCCGGGGCCGACCTGGGCGGTGCAGCTGGCCGTGGCCAGCAGACCGCCGGGGCGCAGGCGGGCCAAGGCCAGGGCGTTGAGGCGGGTGTAGGCGCGCAGGGCGGCGCGGCGCTGATTCTTGTTACGAGCCAGCGAGGGCGGGTCTACCACTATCAGGTCGTAGCTTTCCTGATGTTGCGGCAAAAACTCGAAAACGTCGGCAACCAGGGTTTCATGGCCTTCGTTAAAACCGTTCAAGACGGCGTTGCGCGCGGCGTCGCGCAGCGCCGCTGCGCTAACGTCGACGCTGCGCACGAACGTCGCCCCGCCCGCCAGGGCGTAGACCGAAAACCCGCCGTTGTAGGCGAATAGATTCAAGACCCGCGCTCCGGCGGCCAGCTCGCGCACGGTCCGCCGGTTTTCACGCTGGTCGAGGAAGAGGCCGGTTTTCTGCCCCTGGTGGAGGTTGGCCAAAAAGCGGAGGCCGTACTCGCGCACGGTGACCTCGGGCGGCGGCAGCTCGCCGTAGAGGGGCTCGAGCCCCTCCGTCCGCCGCAGGGCGATGCCGCGGGGCCGCAAAGCCCGCCCCAGGGCCTTGGTCACGCCGGGGAGGACCGCCCTTGTCACACCCGGCGAGTAGCTCTTTATCACCAGGTAGCGCCCGTAGCGGTCGGCCACCAAGCCGGGCAGGTAGTCGCCCTCGCCAAATATCAGGCGGTAGGCGTCGGTTGCGGGCGGAATCAGCTTGCGCCTGAGCTCTAGCGCCTCGCCCACCCGCGCCGCCAGCCAGGCGGAGTTTGGCAGGCGGCGCGGGTCGTAAACCCTGACCGCTATCTGCCCCTCCTCGTCGTAAACGCCTACCGCCTGGGCCTTACCGGCCATGAGGCGCACCCAGTCGCCGCTCTGCAGGCGGTTTGGCGGCAGGTGGTTGCGGTAGACCCAGGGGTGGCCCGCCGCCAGCGCGCTGGCCAGAGCCGGGTCGAGCTGCAGGGTGGCCGGCTTCATGCGCTATAGCTTACGCTATCAGTTAGACGGGGCCACGGGCTCACGGGGGGTGAAATGCTCGAGCTAAAACAGCAACTAAACCCTAGCGACCGCGTTTTTCACGAGATAGCAGAGGTGCTGGCCGTAGGCGAAACCGCCTGGCAGCACTACTTGTTTTTCAAGAGTCCGGTACACGGGGTCTGCTTGGCCCTCGACGGCGACCTGCAGTCTTGCCAGGCCGACGAGGGCCTCTACCACGAGGCGCTGGTGCAGCCGGCCATGCTCAGCCACCCGCGCCCCCGGCGGGTGCTGATAATGGGCGGCGGCGAGGGGGCGACTCTGCGCGAGGTGCTGCGTCACCCCACGGTCGAAAAGGTGGTCATGGTCGACCTCGACGAGGAGTTGGTCGGCCTCTGCCAAGAGATAATCCCCGACTGGGCCGAAGGAGCCTGGGACGATCCGCGGCTCGAGCTGCGGCATGAGGACATCGTCCGCTACCTCGAGCACACCCCCGGAGGCTTCGACGCGGTGGTGGGCGACCTCATCGACGCCAGCGAGGCCTCGTCCCCCGCCGCCGAACTGTACGGCCCCGCGTTCTACCGCAAACTTGCCGCGGCGCTCGCCCCCGGGGCGGTCCTCGCCACCCAGGCCGGCCCGCTCACCCCCGCCCAGATCGCCGGTCACCGCCGGGTGCGGCAATCGCTGGCCAAGGTCTTTGAGCGCGTCAGCAGCTACGGCGCGGTGGTGCCCAGCTTTTACGACCTTTGGGGCTTTGTCCTGGCCGCCGGCCAGGACCCCCTGCCT
This sequence comes from Thermaceae bacterium, assembly GCA_026987375.1. Taxonomy (GTDB): domain Bacteria; phylum Deinococcota; class Deinococci; order Deinococcales; family Marinithermaceae; genus Oceanithermus. Next base: position 43,260 of record JALSMT010000063.1, read on the forward strand.
GCAGAGCTGGGGCGGCGCGCGGCGCTGTTTGCCGAGCGAGCCGCCGAACGCGGCCTGGAGCTGCCCAACCTGGGACCGGAGGCGTTGGCGGCGGCCTTCGTCCTGCCGCGAAAACTAAAGGCGGCGCTGGAGGCGAGCGGTGGCGCGGCTTAAACTGAGCGGCTTCAACAACCTGCGCAAGCTGCTCAGCTTCAGCTTTTACGACTTCGTGGTGGCGGTCAGCGAGGCCGAAAAGGCCAGCTACGCCGACTACCTCAACCAGCGCTTCTCGGCGCGGCGGGTGCGGGGCTTGCTCGAGCGCATCTCCGCGATAATCGACGCCGAGGTCCTCGCCTCTTCCGAGCAAGACTACCAGCCCTACGGCGCCAGCGCCCTGTTGCTCCTCTCCGACGAGGCCGGCTCCGAGGTGCGACCCGGCTGGGTGCGCAGCGCGAGCGCCCACCTCGACAAGAGCCACATAGCCGCCCACACCTACCCCGACTTCGCCCACCCCGAGGGGCTGCTCGGTTTTCGGGTCGACATCGAGCTCTCCACCTGCGGCGAGATAAGCCCCTTGCGCTCCCTCAACGAGATCTTTCACTTCTTCGACACCGACGTGGTGGTCATCGACTACCTGGTGCGCGGCTACACCCGCGCCGAAGGGGGGAAACACGTCTTCATGGACCACGAGGTGCCCAGCATCGCCCACTTCATCGAGGCCGATATTCTCAGCCAGTTTGAGAGGAGTGAACGGTCCCTGCCGGCCGCCCACACCTGGCAGCTCAA
>JALSMT010000064.1 GCA_026987375.1 Thermaceae bacterium
CGCCCGCGGCCCCCAGGGCGGCGCCGGACTGGGCCTGGCCATCGCCAAGCAGATCGCCGAGGCTCACGAGGGCGCAATCACCGTCCGCTCCAGGCCCGGCCAGACGGTCTTTCGGGTAGAGCTGCCGGGGCTGGAGGGGGAGGGGTAAGCGGGTAGAACGCTTCCACTGAATCGCCGGTGGGGTGTTAACCGTATAGAAACTTAGTTCCGGCAGTGCGTCCACTTGCAATTGTGAAACACGCACAAAAGTCCTTTTCTCAATTTCCGGGTTCTGAGCGGCTGATTTGGGTTTAGTTGCCTGCAACCCCGAAGGTCCGTCGTGTGACGTGCCACGTGTTGGGGGCGCAGGAAGGAGCCAGTATGTACGGAATTGCTGCTGCCATGTCGGAGGCGAACAAGAAGTTAATGAGCATGGGCTACACACCCGTGTACTGCGGACTTACGTCGTTGGGGTGCGTTATGGCATGGCGGGGAAAGCATTCGGCCCTGGCCGACCACAGCTTTCCTGTCGAGGGGGCGCTTGTGTGGTTTGGAAATGAGCAGCAAAGCGGCCAGGCGCTCTATTATATACAACCGGTTAATTGAAATCTAGATATCTATTTTTAGTTGTAGTCGAACACACGGCAAGCAACATCGTTAGTCCTACACCAAAACGCGGGCTGAGGTCATCTAAACTTCATCCCGCGTTTTGACGTGGCGACTATTTGAAATCTGGGAGCAAGGGCGTTTCCCGGAAACCGGGGTTAATCCCTTTCACGACAGTCGCCCACAGTTCTTTACTGATGGATACAAATTCGTCGCCAAGTTTATGAACCGGCTTCACGGTTTTTGGTTTTGTAAGATAGCCCTTCCATAACCGCATGATTGCACTCTGCACAGCTTGCGTATCTTCTAGCTGAACGCTACTCATGAAGTCATCGCCTCTTATTTCCCCGACATGTTTTATCAAGCCTGGAACTACTGAAACGATGTCCACAAGCCAACCCAACGGTGTATGCCGGTACTCCCAAGGACCGACTACGAGAGCAAGGTAGAGATGGGCAATTGTGAATTTTCCAGCCTCGATTTTTTCGGCCTCGCTTGGATATTCAAGGGGCTTTGTCGTTTTTGCGGCGAACCAAACAAGGTCCCCGGGTTTAATTCGTTCAAATGTTTCGGGGCTAGTAAGTTTGTCTTGGCCGTGGAGTTGTCTAGCTTCGTCATGATATTCGTCAGTAGTTTTAAAGTTTTTTCCGGGTTGGCCGATGTCCCACCCTAAACCAATCACCCCATTGCTCAGACAATACTCGATGGCTGCAGGGTGCGTTTCAACTTGGGTGCTTCCCCGAACGGGTATAGGCTCAATTAACACAGCCCATACTTCCGGCGTCCAGTGCTCTAATCCTTTACTCTTAGTAAAAGCGCTCTCTCCCATAATATTCTGTCCCTTCTGAGAGCAAGTCACCAAGTTGAGGGGTGGTGTGAATGGTGTACGCAATAGCGATACCCATTTTGCTGCCGCCTCTCAACCTGGGTACGGCTCCCTGGTCCATATTTGTATTGTATACCTTATGCTTTTAATCGAATGTGCAAATCAACTACAGTCAGCTTAAATTGATAGCGCTCTACTTACTGGGTTGGTTCCCGCCAATCTTTGGTTTACCAAGAAACGCCGGTTCCAGATGCACTGCTTACTTCGCAGGCAAAGAGTAGGTAGGCTTCTTCTTGTTTTAGAACCACCTAGTCCGACGGGGCGCTACGACCACTCCGGCTCGCCGCGGTAGAGCTCGAGCGGCTCAGCCAAGGCTTCGAGGCCCAGCTCTACCAGCTCCATCACCTGCGGCGGGCAGCTGGCCAGGCAGGCGCCGCAGCCTGTACAGGCGGCCGCTTCCAGCTCAACGACAAACTCGTCTCCGTCGCGCTGGCGGCGCACCGCGCCGGTGGGGCAGACATTGGTGCAGACGGGGCAGAGCGTGCAACCCTGCAGTATCTTGACCGCGGGCCAGCGCACCTCGCCGCGGCTGCGCACGGCGGCGGCGCGACGCAGGCGCAACTCGGCGGGGAGAGCGTTCTCTTCTTCCAGGTTGAGTTCTTTGGGCGGGTCGGGCAGCACCTCGGCGGCGATGCGCTTGGTGCCGCCGAAGAGCTGTTCGAAGAGTTCGCGCCGCCCCACCGGCGCCCCCTGGAGCGCCTCGCTGGTAAGCTCCACCTGCAGCTCGGGGTAGTAGCGCCGCGCCTCGGCTATAACGCCTTGCAGGGCCTGGGGCACCCCCGCGCCGCCAATCTTGCAGTTCTCACAATCGCCGTGGGCCAGCGTCAGCGGCCCCAGACGGCTGCCGGCCTCCGCCAGCAGGCCCGGCGTCAGCCGCCCCAGACAGAGCACCTCCTGTCCGTAACCTTCGCTGCGCGAGCACTTTATCTGGCCGCGGCCCTTATCGATGGCCTCTTGCAGCGGTCCCAAGGGGAACTCGAGCGCCACCCCCGGGCAAACCTGGGTGCAAAGGCCGCAGCCGCTGCAACGGGTGTCGTCTATCTCGACTCGAAAATGGCTGAGGTCTACGGCCTCGTGCGGGCAGGCTTGCAGGCATTCGTCGCAACCGCCGACGGCGTATTTTTCCAGCAGGCAGCGGTTGCCGCTGTAGTTGGGCGCGGGGTCGGTAAGCTTGAGGAAAGCGCCGATCAGGTTGTCTAAGATCCCCAAGGCGACCCCCCTTCTAGCCCTCTTTGGGAGCGGGCTCGAGCAGCCCTTTTATGCGGGAGAGGAACTCGTCGAACTGGGCGAAGTCCATCTGTTGGTTGTTGTCGGACATCGCCACCTTGGGGTTGGGGTGTACCTCGACGTGCACCGCGTCCACGCCCGCCGCCAGGGCCGCGCGCGCCAGCGGCGCCATCAGCTCGATGCGGCCGGTGGCGTGGGTGACGTCTACCATCACCGGCAGGTGGGTAAGCTGCTTGGCCAACACCGCTCCGGAAAGGTCGAGGGTGTTGCGGGTCCACTTCTCGTAGGTGCGGATGCCGCGCTCGGCCAGGATTACCTGACCGTTCCCCTGGCTAAGAACGTACTCGGCGGCGTAGAACCACTCTTCTACGGTGGCGCTGAGGCCGCGCTTGAGCAGCACCGGCATGTGCGAGCGGCCCGCCTCTTTCAGGAGCGCGAAGTTGTGCATGTTGCGCGCGCCGATCTGCAGAATGTCGGCGTAGCGGGCGACCACCTCTATGTCGCGGGTGTCCATCACCTCGGTAACAAAGGCCATGCCGTAACGGTCGGCCGCCGCCCGCCCCAGCTTGAGCCCCTCCACCCCCAGCCCCTGAAAGGCGTAGGGGCTGGTGCGCGGCTTGAAAGCGCCCCCTCTGAGCACCTTGACGCCGCGCGCGGCCAAAAACTCGGCGGTCTGGAACATCTGCTCTTGCGACTCGATGGCGCAGGGGCCCGCCACCAGCAATGGCCCGCCGCCAAAGACGGCGTTCTTGACCTTGACCTGGGTAGTCTCCGGCTTCGCGTCGCGCGAGTAGAGGAACTTGCGCTCGTCCTGCCGCTCCTCCAGCGCCAGAGTGGCCTTGAAAATCTCTTTGAAGAGCTTTTTGATGGCGCCGTCGGAAAAGGGCCCGTCGTTCTCGGCCGTCAGGTAGGCCAGCATCTTCTCTTCGCGAACCGGGTCGTAGTGCCTGATGCCCAGCTCGGTCTGGATACGGCCTATCTCAACGGCGATACGAGCGCGCTCCGACAGCAGGTTTAGCAGCTCGCGGTTGATGCGGTCTATCTCTCCGCGTAGTTCGAGAATTCGCGGCTCCATCTGCCTATCCTAACGCTATTCGCCCGCCGCGTCGGCCTCGTTGCGGGCCCTGGCCGGCCTGGCCATACGCGACACCCAGATGGATATCTCGTAGAGCAACAGCAGCGGGATGGAGAGCAAGGAGAGGTTGAAAGGGTCGGCGGTGGGGGTGATTATGGCCGCCAGGGTGACGATCACCACGATGGCGATGCGGCGGTTGCGCGCCAAAAAGCGCCAGTCGAGCATTCCCAGCTTGGTCAGCAGGTAGCTGAGAACCGGCAGCTCGAACATCAGCCCGACCACCGTCATGTACATCAGGATCTGGCTCATGTACTTGTCTATCGTCAGTAGCGGGATGACCTCGCCGCCGAGAAAGCTCAGCAAGAAGGGCACCGCAAAGGGCAGCAGTACGTAGTAGGCGAAGACCGTGCCCAGGCCGAAAGAAAACCCCGCGCCCAGTATGAAGGGCACCGCCAAGCGGCGCTCGTGCCGGTAGAGGCCGGGGGCGATGAAGGCCCACAGCTGGTAGACGATGAAGGGCAGCGCCAGTATCAGCCCGCCGAAGGCGGCTATCTTGAGCGATACGATAAAGCCTTCGGTTATGGTCTGCTGGTACAGCTGCGCTTGGATGCCGCGGGTCTGCGCGGCTATGACCAGCGGGCGCTTGAGCAGCGCCAGCAGCTGCACGCGAAAGTGCCAAGCCAGGCCCATACCCACGAACCAAGCCAGCAGCGCCCGGATTATGCGGGTACGCAGCTCTTCCAGGTGCTCTACTAGTGGAGCTTCCTGCACGATTGGCTAGGCGCCTTCGTCGCTCTTCTTCTCGGGCTCGGCGGCCTGCTGCGCTTGCGGGGCGGGCTTTTCGGGCTCCTGGTTCACGACCTCGTCAAACTCTTTCTTGATGTCGTTGGCGCCTTTTTTGAACTCGCGCACCGACTGGCCCAGCCCGCGGGCCAGCTCCGGCAGCTTTTTGGGGCCGAAAAGGATGAGGACTATCACCAAAATTACGATTATCTCGGGCATTCCAAGGTTCATGACTCGTTCTCCTCCTCTATAGTATTACCCTTTTCTGAGGTTTGTGTTTTTCGCGCCCGCCGCTCGGCCCAGCCGGCGACGTTGCGCTGGCGGCCGCGGGCGATGGCCAAAGCGCCCTGGGGCACGTCTTGGTTGATGGCGCTGCCCGCGGCCACGGTGGCGTTCTTACCAACGCGCACGGGGGCGATCAGCACCGAGTTGGAGCCTATGAAGGAGCCGGGACCGATGATGGTGGGGTGTTTTTTGGCGCCGTCATAGTTGGCGGTAATTGTTCCCGCGCCGACGTTGCTGCCCGCCCCCACCTCGGCGTCGCCCAGGTAGGCCAGGTGGCCGGCCTTGACGCCGGGGCCCAGGCGGCTATTTTTGACCTCGACGAAGTTGCCGACGAATGCGCCTTTTTCGAGCAGCGCACCCGGGCGCAGCCGCGCGAAGGGGCCGGCGACCGCTCCCGGCTCGAGGCGCGCGCCCGCGAGCACGCTGTGAGGCCGCACCTCGGCGCCCGCGGCCAGCTCGCTGTCGCTGATTACGCTGTAGGCTCCGACGCTAACGCCCTGGCCCAGCCTCGTCTGGCCCTTGAGCATCACCCCGGGCTCCAGCACCACGTCGGGGGCCAGCTCTACCGACGGCTCGAGGTATATCGTCTCGGGAATGATCATCCGCACCCCGGCCTGCATCCAGCGCCGCCGCAAACGGCCTAGCAGCGCCCCTTCCACCTCGGCCAGCTGGGCGCGGTCGTTGACCGCTAGTAACTCGGCCGGATCAATCGCCTGGAAAGCCTTAACCGCCAGGCCGTGTTTTTGATAAACGCCGATCAGGCTGGGAAGGTAATACTCGCCGGCGGCGTTGTCGCGGTCGACCTCCCTAAGAAAATCCCAGACGTTCGCGTCGAAGGCGTAGATACCGGCGTTTACCTCACGCAGCGACCGTTCTGCGGGGGCGGCGTCCTTGTACTCGACGACCCGCTCCACGTTTCCCCGACCGTCACGGACCACGCGGCCGTATTGTGCGGGGTCGGCGGGTTCGAAGGTCAGCATAGCCATTCCCCCGCCCTCCGGTAGAGAAGCGGCCAACCCGCGCAGGGTTTCCGCCGAAACCAGCGGGGCGTCGCCCATGGTGACCACCACCGGCCCCTTCCACGCGGCCAGCGCTTCCCGCGCGCTGGCCAGCGCGTGGGCCGTTCCCAGTTGTTCCTCCTGCAAAGCGGTAGCGACGCCTAGCGGCGCCAGCGCCTCTTTGACGTCTTCGGCCCCGTGACCGACGACCACCACCACCCGCTCGGCCCCGGCCTCGACGGCGGCGCGGGCCGCGTACTCTATCAGGGGGCGGCCCAGCAGGGGGTGTAAGACTTTGGGTAGGGCCGATTTCATGCGGGTCCCCTTACCCGCGGCCAGTATTACCGCCGCAAAACTCATGCCGCGCTATCCTCCCTCCCCAGACGCCAGAGCATGTAGAGCGCCAGCGCCACCAGCGGTATCGAGACGAGCTGCGTCGCGGTGAAAAAGCCGATGCCGAGCTTGTGGTTGAGGTAGACGGGCCACCACAGCGGGTTGAGACGGAACGGTTCCTCCAAGAGCGAGCGCAAGACGCTGTACCAGAGTACGAAGTTCCAGAAGGCCCAGCCCGGGGTACGGTTCTTCCGCCACCAGTAAAAGGAGAGAACGAGCAGGACCAGGCCGATGAGAGCGCCGTAGATTTGCGTCAGGTGAACCGGCCCGCGCACCACCTGGCCGCTGCAGATTCCCCAGGCCAGCTTGTCGCTGCTGGTGCAGATGCCCGGAAAACCGCGCGCCCAGGCGGGCCAGGTGTAGCCGATGGGCAGTGTGGTCAGGCGACCGACGGTGTCCGAGCCGTTCATCAGGTTGCCCAACCTGCCGCCGATGACGCCCAGGGCTATGCCGGGCAGGGTGGCGTCGAGGTAGACGTTGACCGGGACTTTTTGCTTGCGGGCAAAGTAAACGAGCGGGATCAGGCCGCCCAGTATAGCGCCGTGGAAAGCCAGCCCCCCCTGCCAGATATAGAGGGCGCGCAGCGGCTGGCCGGCGAAGTCGCCCCAACTGGTCAGGACGTAGACCAGGCGTGCGCCGATTACTCCGGCTATCACCGCCCAAAAAATGGCTTCTTCAAACTTGTCGGGGTCGTAACCTTTGCGCTCGACGTAGCGACGCGCCAGAAAGTAGCCGATGAATATCGCCAGGGTTATCAGAAAGCCGTACCAGCGCACGGTTAGCGGCCCTATGTGGATCATGATCGGGTTCATGGGTCATCCTCTCCCCAGCGCCGCCGCCAGGTCTTCTTCGCTAAACTCGCCCTGCACCAGGGCCCTGCCGTCTTTTAGCACCGCCGGCAGGCGGTATTTGCCGGCCAGCTGCGGCGCCTCTTCTGCGAATACGCGCTCGTAGGGCAGGCCCATAGCCCAGAGGTAGCGCTCCTGCTGGTCGCAGGCGAGGCAGTCTTTTTTTGACAGATAAACGTACACGCTTCCTCCAGTTACCCTAGAATATCGCCTTGATCACCAGCCAGCCCATGGCCAGGTGGATGAGCGCCTTGATCAACACTCCTCCGAGGACGCCCACTAAGCTGCCCCAGGCGGCCCTTAGCGCCGCCCCTCCCTCTTTGCCGCCAATGAGCTCGGCCGCCAGCGCACCCAGAAACGGTCCGACGACCACTCCCACGGGGCCCAGCGCGATTACGCCGACGAGAGCGCCTATAACCGCTCCCCAGATACCGGCGCGCCCCGCGCCGTAACGCTTGGCCCCCAGCGCCGCGGCCACGTTGTCGAGGATCATGGCCAGCAGACCCAAGGCAATCAGCCAAAACCAGTCGCCGCCAGACATCTCGCTAAAGCCGACCAGCGCCTCGTGCAACAGGGCGGCGCCCCAGATGATGAGGGTGGCGGGCATCATCGGTACGAAGGTCAGCAGCAGCGCTGCCAGCCACAGTAGTACGAACAGCCAGTCGGCGGCGGCGTTCATCACTTCCAACTCTAAAACGCCGCGGGTGAGAAGGGTTGGGAGGCGCGGTCGAGATGGTGTAGGGTAAGCGAGAAAATGACTGGCTGGTCATTATGACGAAAATAGCGACTTCCCTAAACACTCTAGACGTCGGCGCGCTGCTGGCGCTCTACCTGTTCTGGGGCGGGGCCTACCTGGGCAACAAGCTGGCGATAGCCACCATCAACCCCTTCATCATGCTGGCCATCCGCCTGGGCGTCAGCGGGCTCTTGCTCTTTGCGCTTTTGCGGCTCTTGGGCTGGGCTCTGCCCGCGCGCCGCGAGGCGTTGGGGTCGCTGCTGATAGGGCAGTTCCTGCTGGTGGGCGGTATGGGCTCGGTGGTCTTCGCGCAGCAGTGGGTGAGCTCGAGTCTGGCGGCGGTGGTCGTCTCGACCATGCCCCTTTGGAACGCTCTTTTTGCACACTTCATGGGGCGCCGCACGACGTTGCTGGAGTGGGCCGGCATGGCCTTGGGCCTGGTGGGTGTTTACTTTCTAGCGGGCGAGCCCGACCTGAGCCTCGACCCGCGGGCCTTGCTGGTCTTCGCCGGTCCCGTCAGCTGGGCCTTCGGCTCGGCCCTCAGCCCGCGCGTCAAACAGGCTCCAGGGCTGATGTCGAGCGCGGTGCACATGATGGGCGCCGGCGTCAGCTTTACGCTGATAGCCTGGCTTTCCGGCAGCCAGTGGCGGCCGCCCTCCCCCTCTTCGCTGTTGGCGCTCACCTACCTGATACTCCTCGCCGGCGTGGTGGGCTACAGCGCCTACCTGCACCTCCTCTCGCGGCCGCTGCGCCCGGCGATAATCACCAGCTTCGCCTACGTAAACCCCGTGGTGGCGCTGATTCTTGGCGTCGGCCTGGCGGGCGAGTCTATTAGCCGCAGCGGGCTGTTAGGCATCGCCCTGATCGTCTTGGGGGTGGGACTGGCGGTCAGCGGGCGGGGGCGGGCGGCGGCCAAAACCGCCGGTTAGCCATGCCTGACGGCGCTCGCGGAATCTCTTCTCGGTCGGGCGCGACGCCGCAAGGTTGACCGGCGCAAAAATAGGCGCGGCCGGACCGGCCGGCAGACCAGCTAAGAGCCAGGGGCGCTCGACCTGCCGGCTAAAGCCTTTCAGGCGGTCGTTTACGATCGCCGACGGTTCCTCTTTTTCGCCGGAGCGCAGCCGTGGACCGTAAAGGTTAGCTAAACTTTAACTCCCTCTCCAAAAAATCGAGCGTCTCGCGGTAAAAGTCTTCTATAGTCTCGGGCTTCTTCCAGCCGTGCCCCTCGCCGGGGTAGACCTTGTAGCGGTGGGGTACGCCATTCTCGCGCAGTATCCGCACCAGCTCCTCGGCCTGGTTCGGCGGCACAACCTTGTCGTCTGCACCCTGGAAGACGTAGAGGGCGTCTTTTATCTTGTGGGCGTGCGTTAGCGGCGAGCGGCGGCGGTACAGTTCCGCCGCCTGGGGCAGCGGGCCGGCCAGTTTGTCGCAGTAGGCGGATTCGAACTTGTGAGTGTCGCGCGCCAGCAAAAAGAGGTCGGTCACTCCAAAAAGACTGACGCCGGCGCGGTAGACGCCCGGGTGCAAGGCCAGCGTCATCAGGGTGGTGTAGCCGCCGGCGCTGCCGCCCATAATAGCCAGGCGCGAGGCGTCGGCGCGGCCGGACTCGCCCAGATAGCGCGCCGCCGCCAGCGCGTCGGCCACGTCAACCACGCCCCAGTTGCCGTAGAGCGCCTCGCGGTAGCTGCGGCCGTAGCCCGTAGAGCCGCGGTAGTTGAGCTCGAGGTAACCGTAGCCGTTTTGCGAAAACAGCTGCGCCTGGGCGTTGAAAAGCAGCGTGCGCTGACTGGTGGGGCCGCCGTGGACGTTGACGACCGCGGGAGGATTGGGCGCAGCGTCCGCGGGCGGGTAATAAAAACCGTAGACCTCGGAACCCTCGGCCCCGCTAAAAACGACCTGCTCGGGCTCTACTCCCCCATCGCAACCCCGCGGCCAGGAGTAGGCGCGCACCCGCCAGCCCTCGCCGTCGTAGAAAATAATCCTCTCTCCCAGCAACGAGCCGCTGGCAACGGCGGCGAGGCCATGCTCGTCACCGCTAAGGCTGCTGAGCCAGCTTATTCCCGCGGGCAGGGGCTCCTCTTCTTTGGCGGCGGGCGATATCCGCCACAAAACCGCGCGTCCCCGGCGGTTTTCGCGCAGGTAGAGAGCGCCCCCGGGGCCAAAGCTCATCAGTCGCTGTCCCTGGGTCCAGGCGGGGTCCAGCAGGGCGGCGCCTTGCAGCCAGACGCTTTTCTCGCCGCTTTCTAAGTCAAGGTGAACCAGGCGATCAAACTCCTCTTCTTGCGGGTTCTCCAGCCAGACCAGCCCTTTGCCGTCAGGCGTGAAGAGGGGTTGAAAAACAGGCGTGCGCGGCCCTCCCGCCAGCTGTTTAGGAGAACCCAGCTCCCAGCCGTTCACCTCGGCAATCATCAAGCGGGAGCCGTCCCAGGGCATGTTGGGTTTGTCCCACTCCACCCAGGCCAGCCTGTCCGCGGCGCGGCTCCAGGCCGGCTGCATGTAAAAGTCGGCGCCGCGCACCCACGCCCGCGGCCACCCGCCGCCGCTGGCGGGCGCCATGGCCAAAACGTCCTCGCCCTCATAGTGGCTGACGTAGACCACCCTTTCGCCGTCAGGGCTTACTACCGGGTCCGCTGCGCCGCCGAAGGCGGGGGTAAGCGCCCGCGGCTCTTCGCTGTCGCCGACTCGCCATACCCTCCCCGCGCCAGCGAAAAACAGCGCCGCGGCGGCGGCGTTAAAGGCGCCGCCGCCGTAGCCGACGCCAGGCTGCAAGGGCTGCGTCGCAAAGCGCCGCGGCGCGTCCTCCCAGCCGGTCAGGTAGTCGGCGCCGTTCTCGCTCTCTGTCCAGAAGACGCGCCCTAGAACGCTGCGGGTCTCGTTGCGGTGAGTAAAACGCGCCCTGGTAATTTCTTTTGGGTTTCTTACGGGCATGCACTAGTATATGCGGGGCTGCAAGGCTACGCGTAGAGGGTGTAGTCTTCTTGATAGGCAGTTCGGGAGCATACTTATGGGCGAATATGCCAACGATCACAAACCAAAACCGCAGGGCAAGTACCTGCTAGCGCTTTCCATAGCCGCGCTGGGGGTAGTTTTTGGCGACATCGGCACGAGCCCGCTGTACGCGGTGCGCGAAGCCTTTAGCGACCTCTACGGCCTGGCTCTAAACGAAACCAACGTTTTGGGCGTGCTCTCGCTGATTTTCTGGTCGCTCATCATCGTCATCTCCTTCAAGTACCTGACGCTGGTCATGCGCGCCGACAACCACGGCGAGGGCGGCATCATGGCGCTTACGGCCCTGGTCATGCCCAGCAAGCTGCGTCGCGGCAACTGGCGCTTTTTCGCCGTCATGCTGGGTATATTTGGCGCGTCTTTGCTCTACGGCGACGGCATGATCACCCCGGCCATCTCGGTGCTCAGCGCGGTTGAGGGCCTCAAGGTGGCCACTCCAGTTCTGGCCCCCTACGTGATACCGCTGACCGTGGGGATACTCATCGCGCTCTTCGCGCTGCAAAGCCGCGGCACGCAAAAGGTGGGCGGCCTCTTCGGTCCGGTTACCTTCGTCTGGTTCGTAATCATAGCTTTGCTCGGTTTGAACCAGATCGTCCGTAACCCCCACGTTCTGCTGGCGCTCTCGCCTACCTACGCGGTGCAGTTTTTTCTGCACAACGGCATAGCTGGTTTTTGGGTCTTGGGCTCGGTATTCCTGGTGGTGACCGGAGGTGAGGCTCTTTACGCCGACATGGGTCACTTTGGACCGCTGCCCATCCGCCTGACGTGGTTTTTCGTGGTCTTACCGGCGCTGGTGACCAACTACTTCGGCCAGGGGGCGCTCCTCTTGCGCCAACCCCAAGCGGTCGAAAACCCCTTCTACCTCATGGCTCCCAGCTGGGCCACCTACCCGCTGGTGGCGATGGCCACCGCCGCCACCATCATCGCTTCGCAGGCGGTCATCTCGGGCTCCTTCTCGCTGACGCGCCAGGCCATGCGCTTGGGTTTCTTACCGCGCATGACCATCGTACAAACCTCCAGACACGAGATAGGCCAGGTTTACATCCCCACCATTAACTGGATTTTGATGATCGCCACCGTGGGTTTGGTCTTTGGGTTCCGTTCTTCCAGCCGCCTGGCGGCGGCGTACGGCGTGGGCGTAACCACCGACATGGTCTTTACCACGCTGCTCTTCGCGGTCATAGCCTGGAGCCTTTGGAAGTGGCCGCGCTGGCTGGTTTTGGGGCTGGTATCTAGCCTTTTACTAGTAGACCTTAGTTTTTGGGGGGCGACCATCATCAAAGTGCCCGAAGGCGGCTGGTTCCCGCTGGTAGTGGGTTTCATAATGCTGACGGTAATGACCACCTGGTTCCAGGGGCGGACGCTCTTGTCCAGCATCCTGGTAAAAGACGCCTTCCCGCTGGAGCGCTTTTTGGAGAGCATCAAAACCTCCAAAAAACCCCCTCAGCGCGTGCCCGGCAGCGCTATCTACCTCACCCGCAACCCCGACGTAGTGCCGCCGGCGCTGCTCACCAACCTGCGCTACAACCACACCCTGCACGAGCGGGTCTTGATAGTCAGCGTCCTCACCGAAGAGGTGCCGCGGGTGCCGCTGCCGCTGCGCGGTGAGCTGCGTCACCTGGACCTGGGTTTTGACCGCATCGTGCTGCACTACGGCTTCATGGAGCACCCCGACGTTCCCAGCGAACTCTTCGCCATGGTGGAGCTGGACCTCGAGGAAGAGGGGACGTATTTCGTGCTGGGCCGCGAAGCGGTGCTGCCGGAGGGTCGCAAGGACATGCCGCGCTGGCGCGAACAGTTGTTCGCCCTGATGCAACGCAACGCCCTGCCGGCCACGGCCTTTTTCGACCTGCCCGCCGAGCGCACCTTCGAGGTGGGCCAGTTAATCAGAATGTAAAAACTGCCTGCGTCGGTCTGATTATGCGGATAAAGCACCGCAGTTCTGGTGATAAAGCGCTGTTTGAAGAGCAGAGAAGAGCGGCGCTCTGGCCGCTCTTCTCTGCGACGGGGCTTCAGACCGGCTGGGCTATATAGTTTTCCAATTCGTCTTTCCAGGGGCTCAGGCCCAGATCGCCCAGGTGCTCGAGGTAGTAGCGCGCGCCGGCGGCCAGGTTTTGGCGGAAGGCGGCCACCGCCCCCTCGCTGCGGTCGCGCTCTGAGCCAAACTCGCCGGCGATTACGCGGCGCAGATAGTCGG
>JALSMT010000065.1 GCA_026987375.1 Thermaceae bacterium
CGCAGCCGTATCCGCAGAAGAGCCTAGCGCAGCACCAAGCCCGGCTTCACCGCCAGAGCCCGGCGAAGCGGCAGAACTGCCGCGATAAGCACCATTGCAAAAGCCAGCGCGCTAACCCAAACAAAGTCGCCTAGCTGCATTCGCACCGGCAAGGTGGTGATGAAGTAAAGCTGGCCGGGGATGCGCAGCGGACGCAGTGAAAGGTAGAAGGAAAGGGCCCAGCCCAGCAGGTCGCCCAGGATTACCCCCAGGCCGCCCAGCGCCACCGCCTCGAGCGCAAAGGCGCCGGCAACCTGCCCGGCGGACGCTCCGATTACGCGCAGTACGGCTATATCCGCCTTTTTCTCTAGAACAACCAGCACCAGCACGTTGGCGATCCCCAAAGCCGCGACGATAACGATCAGGAAGACTACTATGGCGATCACCCGCTTCTGCAAGGCCAGTTGTTCTATCAGGGTGCGGTTGGCGTCCTGCCAGGTGCGCGCCTGGTATTTTCCCCCCGCCTCCAGGCGGCGGGCCACCTGCGGGGCCAGGCTTGGGTCGCGGATGCGGATGTGCCAGCCCCCGACCGCCCCCGGGCTGCCCAGCAGCTCCGCCACGTCGGCTATCTTAGCGAAGGCGAAAACCGAGTCTATCAGGTAGTTACCCGTAGAAAAAGTGGCGGCCAAATCAAAACGGCGCCTCTTCTGATTGACCGAGAGGGCGTACACCTCGTCACCCGGCCAGGCGCCAAGCGAACGCGCCAGCGCCCCGCCCAGCACCAAGGCGCCGGGCCGCAGTTCATCGAGCCCCAAACCGGGGTACACCTTCGCCGCGCCCGCGCCTACGCCAATCAGGGTGCCAAAGTCCACCCCCGCGCGCCGTCCGGCGGCGGCTCTCCTGGTAAGCAGCGCCTTCGTTATCAGCACGGGCGTCTCCGCCGTTATCTGCGGGTCCTGCGGCCTGGGAGCGTCACCCGGGTCCAGCGCCGTCAGCGTAACGTGAGGAACGGCCCGCAGGGTGGCGTCAATCAAACCCCTGGTAAAACCGTTGGTCAGCGAGAGCGCGGTGGTCAGCACCATCACCCCGGCGGCCACGCCGAGGATCGTCACCAGGCTCTGGGTCTTGCGGTATCTCAGGTGTTTTTGGGCCAAAAACCAGGCGAATCGCACGACAACAGTCTAGCGCCCACGCTTCAAGACGACCAACCTGACCCGCCGCACTCCCCAGCGCAAAGCCAATGACTTTCCCGGCATCCAAATGTCTATTTGCTGATGCTTGCGCTTGTTCATGGTGTCTTCGACGACGAAGACGACGTTTTTGAGCATGGCGTTGTACTTGCCCTTACCGCTGCCGTTGTACCAGTTGCCCAGGTCTTCTATCTTGACCTTGGAGCCGTAGGGCAGATCGCTGGAAAGGAGGTCGCGGCTCACTGCAATGACGCCAAAGCGGGTGCGCGCGCCGGTGGCGGTTATTCGAGGGGTCGTGTCCGTTTCGCGGGGAGAAGAGGTATAGGCGGTCGCCTTGAGAACCAACACGGCAGGCCCGGCGGCTTCAGCGCCAAAGGGCAGGGCGAGCAGCAACAGCAAAATTATCCCGCGTATATACCGCATAGTCCTCACCTCCATGCGAAAGTGTAGTAGAAGGCAGATAATATTTCTGAGAACTTTCGCGGTTATTCTCATACTACTCAGTTACTAACGCTATGGACGAGATCCAGTATTTTAGGCAGCCCCTCCCCTACGGCCAGCAAAAACGGCGTGATAGACTGCGAGCGAAATCTCTGGAGGCGAGATGCTCTCATGAAGCCTGCTACACGAACAAACCTGGGGTTGCTGCTGATAGCCGTAGCGATCGTCTACCTGATCTGGCTGACGCCATGGGGGCTGGCCTGGCTGGTGGGCCTGCTCGGGGGGTTGTTGCTGCTTGTTCTGGCGACGCGCAGCCACGAGCGCAGCGCTTTCGGTTACGGAGCCGTACTGGTTGGCTGGAGCCTGGGGGCGCTAGCCGCAGACGCTATGGGGTTCGAGTCCCTCAAGGTTATCGGCGCGGGGTTGGGGCTTTTGCTGTGGGGAGACATAGAAGACCTCAGCCCGGCCTACTGGGGCGGCCTGGCTCTACTCGCCGCCGGAGCGCTGGTCTTCCTCTGGGAGTCGTCTTTGGGGGGAGTGGTGGTCCTGCTACTGCTGCTCGGCGGTCTCTACCTGGTTCTGCGGTCTCCTGATTTGCAAGCCGAAACCGCCGGCAAAACCGCAAAGGTTGACGAAACTACTTTCAAAGCCCTGGTGCGCTGGCGCAACCAAAAGGCCCGGGCCGCCTCGCGCCGCAATACCGAGCTGCTCAGCGATCAAGAGCTGGGTTGTCTGGCGGGGCTGGCTGACGTGCACGACCTGCAGCGAATAAGGTCTTGCCTGCAGAACAAAGACCTGGAGCTGGCGAAAGAGATAGCGGCGTACCTGCAGGACACGGTTTAGTGAACTTCCAGGGTGTACTCGCCGGAGTGTAGGCCGTCGTTGCAGATCTCGTTGCCGTCTATGCCGTCGTCACAGAAGCCGGCCAGCGCGCCGTTGCCTTGAGCCTGCACGAATACCACGTCGCCGGGCTCGAGCCCGTTGTACTCGTCCCCCGGCTCCAAGCGCGCCAGTATCCGCGAGCCGTCCGAGACGCGCGCTAAGGCGTGCACCATCTCGCCGCCCGCCAGCTTGAGCGTCGCGCCGGCGGCGCCGTTGTACGTCCAGTGGTCGAGCTGGCCCAAGAACAAGAGCGCCCCGGAAACGCTAGCGCTAAAATCGCCGTCTGGGGGCTGCGGCCCGCGGCTTACGGCCCTGACGCTGACCCTGGTCGGGCTGTCCGAAAGGTTGGTTACCTCGATGTACATCTCGCCGCTGCCCGCCTGCAGATTCAATGAATAGGCACCGCTGCTAACGATACCTTGCCGCAAGCTCGATGAGGCGACAATCTCCGGTTTGGGAGCGATGAAGTATTTGCGGCTGATGGTCTGCGCAAAGAGGGCGCCGTTAGAGTCGTAGGCTCGCAGTAGCAGTGAGCCCGCCTGGCCGTTGTCCAGGTCGAAGACGTCGACCCTCACCGGCCTGGCGGCCACCAGCACCTGGAACCTGGCGCTGGCGCCGCTGGCCAGCCGCCCGCTGCTGAGAGCGTCGCCGTCCACTACCAGGTTTGCACCAGGTAAAACGATGGTAATGTCGCAGGCCGCCAACATCATTACCAGCAATCCGGCTAAGAGCGCTCTTTTCATGACCGCCTCCTTCCTCATTCTATTGCGACCGCGCCGCGGCGGCTGAGTGAAAGGTTAAGGATAGCTAAACCCGCGCCCTCCTCTCGGGCGCGGGTTCATCGCGGCCTCGGGTTAGGGGGCGATGGTCAGGGTGTACTCGCCGCTGTCAATACCGTCAC
>JALSMT010000066.1 GCA_026987375.1 Thermaceae bacterium
GTATAGGTATCGTGCTGCTTCAAGAAAAGTATCGCTCCGTAGGTGGTGATGGCCTGACCGGAAGGCGGGCTCGTGAGCTCGAAGTTCTCGCGCACGACCTCGTTGCGCACGACTGCTTTTACCGTTACATTGACGGCGGCGGCGGTTTTGTTGCTCACCTCTACGTAAACCTTACCCATATTTTTGGGGAGGTTGATGGAGTACGGTAAGTCGGTATTTATGTCCTGAGCGGTTATCCCGTTTAAGGATTGCAGCGCCACCCCCGCGTCCTGGAAGAAGGTGCGGTTATCGGTATGCGCGTAAGGGTTATCCGTTTTGTCCAGCACCTTCACGTACAGCTCTTTGTCTGCGGTGGCGCCTGAGTGATAAACGTCTAGGCGCACCGGGTCGCCCGCCACCGTTAGCTCGAACCTCTTGGCGGCGCCGGCGGCGATGGTTGCGCTTGCGCCGTTGCCGTCACCCACGGTAACCGGAATGCCTGCTTGGGGTCCCGGCGGCGTTATCGTAACGTTGCAGGCCGCCAGCGCGCCGGCGATCAGCAAAGCGAAAAGGATTTTTTTCATAACAACCTCCTCCACTACTCTAATACCCGCTAGTTGAAACGCTGTAAGAAAACCATTAACGGCGCCTACTCCAAGACGGCCAGGAAGTCGTAAAGGTCCGGCCCGCCCGGGTGCAGCTCCACCTCCAACTGCGGGTGCTCTTCTGATATTTTCGCCGCCGCTTTCTCGGCCTCTTCCTTGTCGAGCGCCGGCGAATAGAAAAGCGTCAGGATTTCGTATTCTTCCTCGTCATCGAGCGTCAGTTTTAGCATGTTGAGCAAAGCCTCCGCGGAGCTAGCGGCGGCCACCGCCAATTTGCCGTCCTTAAGGCCGATTACCTGCCCTTCCTGCACCGCGCCCACCTCTTCGATGTCGGCGTCGCGGCTGGCGCGGGTTACCTCGAGCGTAACCGCGTGGTCGGCCGCTTCTTTCATTTCCTGCAATAGCGATTCCGCCTCAGAATCGGCAGAAAAAAGAACAGCCGCCGCCAAACCCTGCCCCAGGGTGCGCGTAGGCAAGACGTAGACTTTCTTGCCTTCTTGCGTCGCCAGCTCAGCGGCCTTTTCCGCGGCCATGATCACGTTCTTGTTATTGGGCAAAACTATCACGTTAGGGCTGGCGACGCTCTTGACGGCGTCGTAGATGTCTTGCACGCTGGGGTTTTGCGTCTGCCCGCCGGCAACGATGCGCGCCCCCAGTCCGCGAAAAGCCTTGATTATACCCCAGCCGCTGGCCACCGCCACCAGGCCCGTAGGCGGCGGAGCCTCGTCGGCGGCGCCGACCGCGGAGAGGATCTCCGAGTGCTGCTCCGACATGTCTTCCACCTTGGTCCGCTTCATCCTGCCGTGACGCGCCACCGCCGCCAGCAGGGCGTCGGGTTCGTTGGTGTGGATGTGCCCCTTGACGAACCCTTCGGCGCCCACCACCAGCAGCGAGTCGCCAAAGGGCTTGACCAGCTCGCGGATCTTCTCTATGGGTTCGTTGACGTCTTCCATCAAGAACTCGGTGCAGTAACCGTATTCTTCTTCTTCGAAGGCTTCTTGGGCATGACGCTCTATTTTGGGGGGCTCGGGCAACTCCTCGCCGAGAACATAACCCTGCAACCCTTCTATCAGGTGTACGTAACCCATGCCGCCGGCGTCCACTACACCGGCGGTCTTGAGGACCGGCAGCATCTCGGGAGTTTGTGCTAGCAGCTCGCGGCCGCGCTCAAGCGCTTTCGCCAGCACGCCTTCAATTGTCTCCGCGCCCCCCTCGAGAGCCTCCTTGGCCCCCTCGGCCACCCCCCGCGCCACCGTCAGGATGGTTCCCTCGACCGGCTTCATCACCGCCCGGTAGGCCGCCTGCGAGCCGTCCTGCAAGGCCGCCGCCAGAACCTCGGGGCCGACGGCGTCTTTATTTTTAACCGCTTCTGCAAAACCCTTGAGCAGCTGCGAGAGGATTACCCCCGAGTTGCCCCGCGCCCCCAGGAGGCTGCCGTAGGCCAGCGCCCGCGCCACCTCGCTCATCTTTTCGGTATCGCAAAGGTCCAGCTCACGCCGCACCGACTGCAAGGTCAGGTGCATATTCGTGCCGGTATCGCCGTCGGGAACAGGGTAGACGTTGAGGGCGTTTACCTCTTCGACAAAGACCCCGAACCAGTCGGCGGCGAACCTGAAGGCGTCCGCTACGGAGCGGGAGCTGCAGCTATCCACGGCTCACCCCCACCACGTGCACCGTGATCCTGTCGAGCTTGACTCCGGCCAGCTTTTCCGCCGCCCACTCGGCCCTCTCGGCTATCGACTCGACAACCGTCGGCACCTTGACGCCGTAGGCCACCACCACGTAGATATCGCTCTGGTAATGACCGGGGTTGGCGCTGTCGGCCTTGACGACCACTCCCTGGCTGGCCTCGCTGCGCCCCAGGATACGGCTGATGCCGTCGCGAATTCCTACCGGGCTCATACCCGCCACCCCGGGAACCTCGTGCGCCGCCAGCCCCACGATCGCCGCCAGCGCGTGTTCGGTAACGCTGATTTTACCCTTCATAAACGCCCCCTCCTAGCGCGCATACTCCACGCGCTGCAGCAACGCCGTCACGGTGCCCCACTCCTGTCCGAATATTATCAGCAGCGGCAAACGCGTTTCGTCTTGGCCGTACCAGACCTCTATCCTGGTGTCGTCGCCGCTGTAGACGAAGCCCTGCGCGTTCGCTTTTCCTTTTGGAGAACTTACCAGGCGACTACCCAAACTGCGCACTCCGCCCGAAACGAGTTTGGGGAAGTTGATGAACCACAGCCTTTTCTCTCCCGGATTCACCCTGACATAATACAGGACGGATAAATCATCCAACACGTTCACCTGCGGGCTGCTGAAGGTGTGAACCGAACCGTCCACCCAGACGAAATGCACCTTGGTCTCGTCATCCACCAGAGCGTTCAAAACCCGCCTGCCCTCGCCGGGAATAGTTAGATCGCGCTGAAAGCGCCTGGTAAAGAGGTCGCTGCGGGTATAGGAATCGGCGCTCATCTTAAAACCCAGGAAACCGCTCAAGCCGCCCCCGTCTACTTTGCCGCTATAGTGCCAAGCCCTACCGCTCTTGCTGGCCGTAATGTACTGCGTGCCCACGGGAATGCCCCGCCAGTAGAGGGTGTACACCAGCCTCTCGCCGTCGCGCCAAGCGACCTCGCTGGTATCGGCCACACAAAGGCCCAGCGGCGCCAGCACCAGCAATAAGACGAAGACCAGCCTAGCCATCGCTACTACTCTAACGCGCCGCGCCGGAAACACCGGCGCGGCGCGTTAGCAAAAACCCGCGCTAGGCTAGCGCCTGCTCGGCTGGTACGTAATCTATGCCGAAAGCCTCGGCCACCGCCGCGTAGGTCAGGCGGCCGCGGTGGGTATTGAGGCCTTTCATGAGGGCTTCGTCTTCTTTGAGGGCCTCCAGGCCCTTGTCGGCCAGCTCGATAGCGTAAGGCAAGGTCTGGTTCGTCAGGGCGAAGGTGGAGGTGCGCGGCACCGCCCCGGGCATGTTGGCTACACCGTAGTGGACCACCCCGTCTACTACGTAGGTGGGCTCGTCGTGGGTCGTCGGCTTGATGGTTTCGACGCAGCCGCCCTGGTCCACGGCGACGTCTACTATTACCGAGCCCTCCTTCATGGTGGGCAGCATCTCGCGGGTCAGCAGGTGCGGCGCGCGGGCACCGGGAATGAGCACCGCCCCGATCACCACGTCGGCGAAGCGAACCGCTTTCTTGATGTTGGCTTCGTTCGAGGTCAAAGTGGTTATGCGGCCGGCGAAAACGTCGTCGAGGTACTGCAGACGCGGGTGGTCAATGTCTAGAATGCTAACTTTGGCCCCCATGCCTACGGCGATCTTGGCCGCGTTGATGCCCACGGTGCCGCCGCCGATTATTACCACGTCCGCCGGCGCTACGCCGGGAACGCCGCCCAGCAAGACGCCTCTCCCGCCAAAGGGTTTTTCCAGGTATTTAGCGCCCTCCTGGGTGGCCATGCGCCCGGCCACCTCGCTCATCGGCACCAGCAGAGGCAACGCGCCGTCCGCGGTCTGCACGGTCTCGTAGGCTATGCCGGTTACGCCGGACTCGAGCATGGCCCTGGTCAGCTTCTCGGCCGCCGCCAGGTGCAGGTAGGTAAAGAGAAGCAAGTCTTCCCGCAGGTACTTGTACTCCGGCTCAATGGGCTCTTTGACCTTGACCACCATATCCGCAGCCCAGGCTTCGTCTACGCTGACCATCTTGGCGCCGGCGGCCTCGTACTCGGAGTCGGAGATGCCGGAGCCCACGCCGGCTGAGCGCTGCACCAGCACCTGGTGGCCGCGCTTTACCAAACTCTCCACGCCTCCCGGTGTCATCGAAACCCGGTTTTCCAACGTCTTTATCTCTTTGGGAACTCCTATCTTCATATCGCTATCCTCCTTGACTTGAGGCTACGACAAGAAATACTTGGAATGGAAGTGCATTCTAAAGGAAAGTTCGCGGCGATAGTTTAAATATCTAATGCATAATGAGCGTATGACCTTACGATCGCAGGTAAAGATGGACCAGATAGACCTAGCCATCCTCAGCGAGCTGCAACGAGACGCCAGGATCTCCACCAGCGCGCTGGCGCGGCGCGTAGGGCGCAGCGCGCCGGCGGTGGCGGAACGGGTGCGCAAGCTGGAAGAGGCGGGCATCATCACCGGCTACCGCGCCGAGATAAACCTGGCGGCGCTGGGGTTCTCTGTCATAGCCCTGATAGAGCTGACGACGACGCCCGCCCACTACGACGACGTCAACCGCTACGCCGCCAGGGCGCCAGAAGTGCGCGAGTGCCACTTCGTCACCGGCGGGTCTTCGTTCATCATCCGGGTGGTGGCCCGATCGATTGACAACCTGCGCCTGGTGATTGAAAGGTTGAGCGCCTTTGGCGCTACCAGAACGTCGGTAGCCCTGGCCTCGCCGATACTGAAGACCGCCTTCGACCTGTCGCCGCTGATGGAGGAAAAGGAGCGCTCCTAACGCTGCTCTTTGAAGACTTTGCGCACCCGCAGCTTGAAGCCGTCGCCCTCCGCGACCGCTATCAGCCTCCCTTTGGCGTCGGTCAGGGCGACCAAGCCGCGCGCGGGGATGGGCAGGGGTATGCCTTCGAGCACCCTGCGCGCCTCGGCGTGCGCCAGCTCGACCGCGGGGAAGGGCAGTATTGCCGCGGCGTCCAGCGGCTCCGCCGCGGCCAGAGACTCAGCGGGGAGCGCCTGGGAAAGGTCAACCCGTCCTACCCGTGTTCGCACCAGCCCGCTCAAAAAGGCCGCGCTTCCCAAAGCCTCACCAAGGTCGCGCGCGAACGAGCGTACGTACGTGCCCGAACCCACTACCAGCCTCACTACCGCGGTAGGCAGGGTAGCCAGCGGCGCGGGCAGCTCAACGGGGCGGCCCCGCGGGTCTATCCGCCAGCCGGAAGCACTGGCGGCTATCCGCAAAGGCTCTGGCTCATCCAGCAGGGCCAGCAGTTCTACTTCGTGGTAGGCGACGGAGCGGGGCTCGAGCACCAGCTCCTCCCCGCGCCGCGCCGCCTCATACGCCTTGACGCCGCCCACTTTCACCGCCGAGTAGGCCGGCGGAACCTGCTCCTCGACGTTCAAGAAAGAGGCCAGCGCCTCTTGCAGGGCGGCTTCGTCAACGCGCCAGGGAGAACCTCGTAAAAGCGGGCCTTCGGCGTCGAGGGTGGGGGTGCTAGCTCCAAAGCTGACCCAGGCCAGGTACTCCTTGGTCTCGCCGCTCAAAAACGGCACCAGTTTGGTGTGGGCGCCGCTGGCGAGGATCAGAACTCCGGTAGCCAGCGGATCGAGGGTGCCGGTATGCCCCACTTTTCTAGTTTTTAAGACGCCGCGGGCCGCCTCCACCACGTCGTGCGAGGTCAACCCCAAGGGCTTGTATACGGCATAAACGGCCACAGCACACGGATTGTATCACTTATGCGCCACAGCGTCGCGCCTCTGTTCAAAACGCCGCTTCTGGTTAAGAATGAGTGGATGGACGGGGTCCGCCTGCAAAAATACCTGGCGCTCGCCGGCGCCGCCCCCAGCCGCCGCAAGGCGGAAGAGCTAATACGCGCCGGCCGCGTCAGCGTCAACGGTCAGCCGGCAAGCCTGGGCAGCAAGGTCTACCCGGGCGACGAAGTGCGCCTGGGCAAAAGGTTGATCCCGCCGCCGCAACGTCGTGTGGTCATAGCCCTGCATAAACCCAAAGGCTACGAGACCACGCGCAAAAGCCGCTCCGGCGCCCCTACGGTATACGAACTGGCGCCGCAGATACCCGGCTTGCACCCGATAGGCAGGCTCGATCGCGACTCAGAGGGCCTGCTCCTCTTCAGCAACGACGGGGCGCTGACCGAAAGGCTCACCCACCCGCGCTATGGCGTCAAAAAGGTATACCGCGTCTGGTCGCGTAAGGGAACCCCTCCGCCGGATCTGCTGAGGCAGCTGGAGCGGGGCGTCACCCTGCGTTCGGGAGAGTTCGCCCAGGCCCTCAAGGCGCGGCCCAAAGAGGGCGGCGCGGTCATCACCATGACCGAGGGCAAGAAGCGCGAGGTGCGCTACATGATGGCCGCCATCGGCTACCCCGTTTACCGGCTGCTGCGGGTAAAGCACGGCCCCATCCGCCTGGGAGGGCAGAAAGTAGGCAGCTGGCGCGAGCTGGACGAAAAGGAGCTCAAGGCCCTGGACCTGGCGGCCTTTGGCCCCGAGGGGCGCTAATAGACCAAGGGGCGGCCCCGGGGCCGCCCCTTGGTCTGAATAGAAGGAGGCTACAAGGCTTGGCGAAAACCCTGCGCCTTGGAGAGTCACTCGGCGCCGGCCCTGGCGGGCAACGGCCTTCCGACCCCTCACAAGTGGAAGTTAGCGCCTCTTCTCTCTCACAATTGTTCATTCAAGACACCGTAACGAAACAATTTCTGCAATGCTCTCCTGGTATCACGCCCGCGGCGGGGTATTATCCATAATCTACCCTTTCGACGTGCGCCGGAGGCAAACACCCCGGCGGCATACGAGCCGCACCTTCAAAGCCGTCAGGCGCGCCCAAGACACACCCTGCCCCCGCCACCCCGCCCCGCGGCCGACCCGGGCGGCGGCCAATCAAGGCAACCAGCACCAAAGCGTGTGCGCGGGTTGGCGGAGGTCGTACGCGAGGGATAAAACAACGCCAGGCAGGGAGAAGGCAAGCGCGCCGGTTGACAGCAAGTTGCCGCGTCTTACGATATAGAAGCGATGAGGAGCTACCGCTACCTCGACCTGATAACCGCGGCCTTCGTAGCGGTGCTGATAATATGCAACGTCGCCGCGGCCAAAGTGGTGGTTTTGGGACCCTTCGCCTTCGACGGCGGGACGCTGCTCTTCCCCTTGGCCTACATATTCGGAGACGTGCTGACGGAGGTGTACGGCTATCGCCGCAGCCGCCGCGTAATCTGGAGCGGTTTCTTCCTGCTGGCCCTGGCCAGCCTGACCTTCAGCCTGGTGGCGGCGTTGCCGGCTTTGGACCAGGCCGAGGTCAAACCCTTTGCCCAGGCTTTTGACAGGCTGTTTTCTTTGGTGCCGCGTATCGTCCTGGGCAGTCTGCTGGCGTACTGGGCCGGAGAGTTTTCCAACAGCTACGTTCTGGCCAAGATGAAACTGGCCAGCAAGGGGCGCTACTTCGGACTGCGGGCCGTCTCTTCGACGCTCGTAGGCGAGGCGGTGGACACCAGCGTCTTCCTGCTGGTGGCGTTTTTTGGGGTATACCCCGCGGCGGTGCTATGGCTGATGTTCGCCAGCAACTACGTCTTCAAGGTAGGCGTGGAGGTGGTCTTCTTACCCCTGACGACCGCGGTGGCGATCTGGCTCAAACGCGCCGAGGGCGAAGACTACTATGACGTCGGCACGAACTTCAATCCTTTTAAGATTCGCTAGCGGTAGACTTTGGTCATGCACGTCGTCGAGCGCGATGAGGACTTACGCTGGATACTGGGCAGCTCCTACACGGTAGCCGTGCTGGGGGCCCACCCCGACGAGGCGCGCGCCGCGCACTACGTTCCGGCCTACCTGCACGAGCGGGGCTACCGGATAATAGCGGTCAACCCCAAGTACGCCGGTGCGCGGCTATTTGGCGAGACGGTGCTGGCGAAGCTGACGGAGGTTAGCGAAGCGGTCGACGTGGTGGACGTTTTCCGGGGCTCCGATAAGCTGCCCGCCCACCTGGAAGAAATACTGTCCATGAACCCGCCGCCGGCGGTCGTCTGGCTGCAAAAAGGCGTCCGCAACGACGAGTTCGCCAAGGCTCTGGCCGATTCAGGGATTACCGTGGTGCAGGACCGCTGCATGCTGGAAGAGCACCGGCGGTTGATGTAGGGAGGCTATTTATGGCGGAGATCAAGGTGGTTCACAGTCCGGCTAAGGAAGAGCTCGAGCGCCTGGGAGTCTTCGACTGGCCCGTCTGGACCAAAGAGGTAAGCGAGTTTCCCTGGACCTACGATATGGAGGAGACCTGTTACTTTTTGCAGGGTAAGGTGATAGTAACCCCCGACGGCGGCGAGCCGGTAGAGGTGGGCGCCGGCGACTTGGTCACCTTTCCCCGCGGCATGAGCTGCACTTGGGAAGTGGTGGAGCCGGTACGCAAGCACTACAACTTTGCTTAGGCTGCTGTTCGTTTTGGCTCTGCTGCTGGCGGGCTGCCGACACCCGCCGGCCAACCGCGTGCTGCCGCAACGCTCGCCCGATGGGCGTTACCTCTTTGATTTCGAAAAGGGAACGCCGCTTATCCGCGCCGGCAAAAAGTTGCTGCTGCGCGACCAAAACGCCCCTTTTCGGCAAAACCCTCACCTTTACTGGCTATGGGACGATGCAGACCGCCTCTGGGTCTACGACGACGCGGGCAAGCGGGTCTACTACTATCAGCGCCAAGCGGACGCCTGGCGGCGGCATTACTGGAGCGGCCGACGCTCGGCCCACCCCGAGCGCGACCTGCTGCCGCCGGCCGGCCTCTACCCGCCCTGCCCGGCCCAGCATTGAGCAGCGTTCAGCGCAGCGGCGAAAAGGCATACGCCGCCCCATCGTCCAGGGCCCGGAGAAGGCCGCCATAGACGGTCATAATCCCGCCACCAAGAGATACGCCCCAGTCTGACCGCGGCAAACTCAGCGGCGTCTTGTCGCCGACGTTAAGAGCAGCCAGCCCGCGGCGCGTCAGGGAGTAAGCCGCGCCGTCCCGCACGACCGCGCGGCCCGTGGGCTCGCCGCTCGTGTAAAACTCCCCGAAATACGAGAAAACGCCGCCGCACGTATTCGCCACCGGATTTCAAGGCGACCGGCGCGGTATCGTTGGGGTTTGTGGCGACGTTTCCTCGCCAAAGACCCGCAGCTCGTCCTCGACCGGACCGGCGGTGAAAGTGTAGTTCAGCCGCGCGGCTGACTGCAGCAGGCCGCCCATCGCTCCCTCGGGTCAAAAACCGTCAGC
>JALSMT010000067.1 GCA_026987375.1 Thermaceae bacterium
TAACTCCTTGCGCGAGTACCAAAACGCTTGTATACTGCTAAAGTTGCGGGACCCCGGCGTCGGCCCCGGCGCCGGGTAGCCTTCCGCCTCCTCGTGGCTTGCAATAGCGGTCAGGGAGGCGGTTACAATCGGAGGCCAGAATCTGGCCTCCGGGAGGTTCTTGCCAAGACGGGGGCGGTCGCCTGCAGGGCGTTCGCCCGGAAGACAGTGAAGGGAGTGAGGTAGGTTTGCCGACAATCAATCAGCTTCTCCGCAAAGGCCGCAAAGCGGTCAAGAAAAAGACCAAGGTCCCGGCGCTAAAGGGTAGCCCCTTCCGCCGTGGGGTCTGCACAGTGGTTCGCACCGTAACGCCCAAAAAGCCGAATTCGGCTTTGCGCAAGGTGGCGAAGGTGCGCCTCACCAGCGGTTACGAGGTAACCGCCTACATTCCGGGCGAGGGTCACAACCTGCAGGAGCACTCGGTGGTGCTCATTCGCGGCGGCCGTGTAAAAGACCTTCCGGGCGTGCGTTACCACATCGTTCGCGGCGTCTACGACACCCAAGGCGTTCAGGACCGCAAGAAGAGCCGTTCCAAATACGGAACGAAGCGGCCCAAGAGTTAAGAGGTAAGGTATGGCACGCAGAAGAAGAGCAGAAATACGCAAACTGGCCCCCGATTTGGTGTACGGCGACATAGTCGTCTCAGCCTTCATAAACAAGCTCATGCGCGATGGTAAGAAGAACCTTGCCGCCCGCATTTTTTACGACGCCTGCAAGCTCATTCAAGAGCGATCCGGCCAGGAGCCTCTCAAGGTCTTCAAGCAGGCTTTGGATAACATCAAGCCGCGCATGGAAGTTCGCAGCCGCCGCGTCGGCGGCGCCAACTACCAGGTTCCCGTAGAGGTTTCGCCGCGCCGTCAGCAGTCGCTGGCGCTGCGCTGGCTGGTGAACGCCGCTAACCAGCGCCCCGAGCGCACCGCCGTCGAGCGCGTCGCCGGTGAGCTGCTGGACGCCGCCGAAGGCAAAGGCGGCGCCGTCAAGAAGCGCGAAGACGTCGAGCGCATGGCCGAGGCCAACCGAGCCTACGCGCACTACCGGTGGTAAATCATGGCGGCTAAGACGGAGTTCGACCTCAAGAAAACGCGCAATATTGGGATTGCCGCGCACATTGACGCCGGCAAGACCACCATCACCGAGCGCATCCTCTATTACACCGGCCGCATTCATAAGATCGGCGAGGTGCACGAGGGCGCGGCCACGATGGACTGGATGGAGCAGGAGCGCGAGCGCGGTATCACCATCACCTCCGCGGTAACCACGGCCTTTTGGCGGGATTACCGCGTCAACATCATCGATACGCCGGGCCACGTAGACTTCACTATCGAGGTCGAGCGCTCTATGCGCGTACTAGACGGGGCGGTGGCCGTCTTTGACGCCAGTCAAGGCGTCGAGCCGCAGTCGGAGACGGTCTGGCGCCAAGCCGAGAAGTACCACGTTCCGCGCATTGCTTTCGCCAACAAAATGGACAAGACCGGCGCCGAGATTCTGCTGGTCATTAACAGCATGAAGCAGCGTTTGGGTGCGCGGCCGGTGCTGATGCAGTGGCCCATGGGCCAGGAAGACTCCTTTAAGGGGATCATAGACCTGGTCAGCATGAGGGCGTTTACTTACGGTAACGACCTCGGCACCGAGATAAACGAGACGGAGATACCCGAGGAGTACCAGGGAATTGCGGAAGAGTGGCACGAAAAACTCATCGAGGCGGCCGCCGACCTCGACGAGGGCGTGATGATGAAGTATCTCGAGGGCGAAGAGGTCACCGCGGATGAACTAAAGAGCGCCTTCCGCAGGGGAACCATCTCCCTCGACGTTACTCCGGTGTTCCTGGGCTCGGCGCTCAAGAACAAGGGCGTACAGCTGCTGCTAGACGCAATCGTCGAGTATCTGCCCTCGCCCCTAGACGTGCCTCCCATAAAGGGCACGACTCCCGAGGGTAAAGAGGTGGAGCGCACCCCCGACGGCGACGGCCCGCTGGCGGCGCTGGCCTTTAAGATTATGGCCGACCCCTACGTGGGCCGCCTGACGTTCGTGCGCGTCTACTCCGGCTCGCTCAAGTCTGGTTCATACATATATAACTCCACCAAGGGGAAGAAAGAGCGGGTCGGGCGTCTGCTGCGGATGCACGCCAACCACCGCGAAGAGGTAGAAGAGATCTCCGCTGGCGACCTGGGCGCGGTAGTGGGGCTAAAGGATACCGTTACCGGAGATACGCTGGTGGGAGACGGCGACGAGCCTATCATCCTCGAGTCGATTGACATTCCCGACCCGGTCATCTCGGTGGCCATCGAACCCAAAACCAAGGCCGACCAGGAGAAGTTGGCCCTGGCCCTCTCGCGCCTGGCTGAAGAAGACCCAACCTTCCGAGTGCATACCGACCCCGAATCGGGCCAGACAATCATCTCGGGTATGGGCGAGTTGCACCTGGAGATAATCGTTGACCGCCTCAAGCGCGAGTTCAAGGTGGACGCCCACGTCGGCAAACCGCAGGTGGCCTACCGCGAGACGATCACCCGCATGGTCGACGTCGAGGGCAAGTTTGTGCGCCAGTCCGGCGGTCGCGGCCAGTACGGCCACGTCAAGATCAAGGCCGAGCCGCTCCCGCGCGGCAACGGCTTCGAGTTCGTCAACGCCATCGTTGGCGGCGTGATCCCCAAGGAGTTCATTCCCGCCGTGCAGAAGGGGATCGAAGAGGCCATGCAGTCAGGTCCGTTGATCGGCTTCCCGGTGGTGGACGTCAAGGTTACCCTTTACGACGGCTCCTACCACGAGGTCGACTCATCGGAGATGGCCTTCAAGATAGCCGGTTCCATGGCCATAAAAGAAGCCGTTCATAAGGGTAGCCCGGCCATACTCGAGCCCATAATGAGGGTCGAGGTAACTACTCCCGAGGAATACCTGGGCGACGTCATTGGCGACTTAAACGGCCGTCGCGGCCAGGTTTTGGGTATGGAAGGACGCGGTAACGCGCAGATAATCAGCGCCCACGTGCCGCTGGCGGAGATGTTTGGCTACGCCACCGATCTACGCTCCAAGACCCAAGGCCGCGCTTCGTTCGTGATGTTCTTCGACCACTACGCCGGAGTGCCCAAGCAAGTTCAGGAGAAGCTGATAAAACACTAGCGCGTTGCGCAAGGAGGAAAACCATGGCCAAAGCAGTATTCGAACGAAACAAGCCCCACGTCAACGTGGGAACCATCGGTCACGTCGACCACGGTAAGACCACCCTCACCGCGGCTATCACCTTCGCCGCCGCCG
>JALSMT010000068.1 GCA_026987375.1 Thermaceae bacterium
CATGCCAAGCTACACTGACGCCCTCGCTCTCATGCACGAATGGACCCCCTCCGACTCGTTGCGCCGCCACATGTACGCGGTGGAAGACGCCATGCGCGCCTACGCCCGTAAATTCGACGAAGACGAAGAAACCTGGGCCATAGCCGGCCTAATCCACGACTTCGACTGGGAAAAATACCCCGACACCCACCCCAACAAAGGCGCGGACTACCTGGCAGAGCTCGGCTACCCGCCTCAGATAGTGCGCGCGGTGCGAGCGCACGCACCCGAGCGCAGCGGCGTGCAGCCAGAAACGCTGCTGGAGCGCGCCCTCTACGCCTGCGACGAGATAACCGGCCTGATAACCGCGGCCGTCTACGTGCGCCCCGACCGCTCGATTCACACCCTCAAGATCAAGAGCCTCAAGAAGAAGTTCAAAGACAAATCGTTCGCCCGCGGGGTGGACCGGGAGATGGTCAAAAAGGGAGCCGAGATGCTGGGCGTGGAGCTATGGGAACACGTCGCCTTCGTGCTCGAGGCCATGCAGGCGGACGCCGAAAGGCTGGGCCTGGCTGGCTCAGAGGTCTAGCTGGCCCGGCTGCAGATAGCCTTTCTCGACGGTCAGCCAGGGGTCTTTGGTGATTATGCGGTAGCGCACCTTGCCGTGAAAGGTCGCGGCGTCTTCTGCCGCCCAGCGCTGCGGGCCGGCGGGAGCGCCGGCCGCCGGGGCCTTCCAGGGGCCTATGCCGGCGCGGACGACGAAGCGCGTCGGACCGCCAACTTCGGTCCAGATGGCCACCAGCCGAGAGCCGCCCTCGCTGTCGGCCAGGAGAGCCTTGCGGTCCTCGTCTTTCAAGGGGAACTCGCGCACTTCGCCGCTACTGGCGCTCACCGCCAGCAGCAAGTATTCGGGGGCGCTCATACCCGCCTCGCGCGAGTGCTCGCAGGAATATGCATGCTTCAAGATACCAGCGGCGAGGTTAGTCTGGTGAAAAGGGTAATCTAAAGCCGCTTTTGCGCAGTCTGAGAGGCCGGCACGGGCAAAAACAGCGATTGTGACGGGAAAAACTGCAAGTCCTATTCACGAGCTGCATATCGTGTTATAATTAAAGAGTCAACAGGCGGAATCCCGGTCCGCCTTTTTTATTTTCTCAAGCCGACAGACTGTAGCATAAGACCGTGGAGCTGCAAAAGCGCTGGTCTCGCCGTCTGGCTTGGCGCAGACGCGCCGCATTGCTGGCGGCGCTGGCGTTGGCGGCGGGGCTCTTGCGCCCGCTGCTGGGCCCTTGGAGCTTGCTGTTGCCTCTGGCGGGCCTTTTATACCCCTCGCGGCTGGAAGAAAGGCGGGCGCTGCGCCAGATAGACAGGCGCGTAGGCCTGGCCTGGCGCAGCGCTCAGGAAGCGGCGGCGGACCATCCGCTGCGCGAGCGCCTGGCGCGCGAGGCGGCGGCAGCGGCCCGTAGCGCGGAGTTGCCGCGCTTCCCCTACCTTGCACTGTTCGCGTCTTTGTCGCTGTGGCTGGCTGCCGCGCTGTATTCGCCGCCGGCGCAGCCTCGCAGCGGAGCCGTCGCGCGCCCGCCGGCCGCCGCGGGCGCGCGAGAAGCGAGCAGACCGGGCGAGGGCGGCGCCGCGCCGGCGCAAACAAACGGAACCGCAGGCCGGCGAGAACAAGAAAAGGTCGCCAAGAGCGGCGCCGCCGCTAAAAAAGAAGGCGCAAATACGCTTGCGGGAGAAAAATCAGCTTCCACAGGCGCGGAGCAGCTACAAAAGCAGCCTACCGCGGGCGCTAACACCCGGCCGACCAAAAAACGGCCCGACCCCGCAGGAGTCTCGGGGGCGGAGCGAAGCGGCGGGCCGCAGGAGGGCGCTGCGCCTGGCCGAGCAAATGGCGTCAAGCCGCGCGCCGCATCCGCAAAACGCCCCAGTCGGGCTGCGGGAGCACCCGCAGAAAAACCCGAGGGCGCGGCGCCGGCGAACTCCAAGACACCCGCGCCGCAAGGAGGCCGAGGCTCGCAAAGCACGGCTTTGGGGGCGGGCGGCGCGCCCGCAGAAGGGGCGCCGCCGCCGCCGGCGTCCGCTACGAAAGACGACCCTCAAAACGCCGTTTTACCCAGCCCCTGGGCGGCAGGAGGGCCGCCGCGTGAGGTGCAGCGCGCGGCGGAGCGCTACATTCAGTCGACCCCTTTGCCCGCAGAGGCGGCGCGGGCCTTGCGGCGCTACTATGAACTGCAAAAATCCCCCCGATAAAGCTCTATTCGCCCCGTTTTAGCCACAGCTCGCCCAGGCGCTCGAGCAGCATGGCCAGGCTGCCGAAGATGAAAAGGTAGACCCCTTCGGTGTAGCGCTCGGGGTTCAGGAAGAGCACGCTGCCTAGTACGAAGGCCAGGCCCCCGCAGAGGCCCAGTATGGATAGAAGTGAGTGGAGGCTATCCTTCACAAGGACTCGTTATACCTCAAAAGCCGCGCGGTATAACAGAAGACGCCAATGAATAGGTGCTACAGAGAGTTTGGGGCTAGCAGTAATAACTGCTGTTCCAGTGAGTTTATATAACGCTGGTATGCCCGTCACGGGCTATGGTTCCAGAGGAAGCGCAGCGGCGAGGCCCGCTGGCACGCGTTCTAGCACACCATCCCGGCGAGCAGTTTGTTTTGGATAAACTCTTTAGCGTCGCCGCAAACACTCGCTGCGCTGGTGCATGGACCGCTAGATGCTTGTTTCCGGTTAAACGCCTCCAAGCGGCCAATCGCAGACAACACAGGTTCTAAACCTCTCCGGCGCATGCCTCCGCTTTACGAGAATAGCTGAGGGGTGTACTTCTCGTAAGTATAACGAGTGCGCGCTCCGCCCCGGCCTCCATGAGCAAGATGCTTTGACCAATCAACGGCCACCGAACAGCGCTAGCGAAGTTTGCGGGCCTCGTCGCGCAACGCCTGCAGGTTGAGAATCTCGGCCACCTCAAAGCGGGGCGGCATCACCCTTTCGCCGTTCTCATTAACAACCGGACGTAAGCGCAAGCAAGCCGGAAAGTACCCCATGCGGCCGTGCAGTTCCGCCAGCAGCACCGCGGCGCTGTAGTTGAGCGAAGGCGGGTTGACGAGCAGCGGCAGCGTTTGCCATTCCTCCGGCGAGATACCCAAGCCGTCTACCATCGCCCGCACCTGCGGAGCTAGCGGCCTTTGCGTGTCTATCTGGCTGTCAACTTCGATCACCCGTTCAACCTCTCTGCCCGTCAGCTTGGCGACCGCTGACAGGTGGTCTTCTGTGAGTGGGTGG
>JALSMT010000069.1 GCA_026987375.1 Thermaceae bacterium
GTGTTCCGAACCTCGTATAGTTCCTCCTGGCTGCGGTCATTTGGGCCCAATAGCCCTATTTGCCGGAAGATGGCCTAAGTCTGCCGGGGTTGAGCCTCAAAGTAACGTTGTAAACCCGCGTATACGATTTTCAAGGTAAACCGTTAGCCCAGAGAATAACGCGGTCAGACCATCAGCGAAATTTCTGGTTATACGTTGTATGGTCCAATACTCGCCTTAAGCGAGAGGTGGTTGAGTACCTCGAAGGCCACAATCTCGTAGCGGCTTTTAAATACGAGGTGCAACAATTCACTTCGGCCCGCTAGCATTGGGCAATATGTCAGTATGCCGAACACATTCAAAGAGCTGCTGGCAAATGCTATGTATGATCCGCGAAACTGGGCGCACGCTGGATGACGGCGGAGCGCTCATCAGATCAACTTACGTGAGAGTCTTTTCCAGCGCGATCTGCGCCTTCAATTGGCTTGTCTGCAGTACCGCGATCAGCACCGCTCTATACTATAAGAAAGAAGGGATGCCTGGCCTTGCTAAAGAAGCAGAACTCACCCACGCTTGAGGTTACGGGACTGCATAAAACGTACCCAGGAGGGCGCAAAGCCCTCTCGGGCGTCTCGTTTGCGGTGCGCGCGGGTGAGAGGGTCGCCCTTTTGGGTCCCAACGGAGCCGGTAAGACAAGTTTGGTGAAAATCATCGCCGGTCTGCTGTCGCCCGACGCCGGCGGGGTGCGCTATCGGGGTCGGGCGCTTACTCGCAGAGAACGGGGGCGTATCGGCTTCTTGTTCGAGGAGGCCAATAACCTCTACGGCAACCTGACGGTGTGGGAAAACCTGCTGTTTTATGGAAGGTTAGCGGGGACGCCCGAGCTGGCGATACGCCAGCGCGCCAGGCAGGAGCTGGATGAACTGGGGCTGGCGGGTCAAACTCAGCAGCTGGCCCAGCAACTGTCACGCGGACAAAAGCAAAAACTGGCGCTCATCAGCTTACTGGTGCAGCAAGCTGAGCTTGTAGTGCTTGACGAGCCCACGCTGGGTTTAGACCTGGCCGCCCAGGAGCAGTTATCGCAAAAGCTGCTGACCCTAGCGCCGATGCTGCTAACGACCCATGACCCGGTACTGGTCTTCAAGGTAGCTAGCCGGGTTTTGGTTATCAAAGATGGCGGGATAGTCCGCGACGCCGCCCTTTCTGATCTCAAAGAGCAAGGAGTAGACGACCCCGAAGCATTAAGAGGTTGGCTCTTGGAGATGTACCAATGGCGCAACTAATACACGCTTTTGTGGCGCGGCGTTGGGCCGAGCAAAAGCGCTACGTCCTCGATTATCTTTTGGGTTTGGTCATTAAACTCTTATTTTTCGCCGCGGTCTTGGCAAATCTGCCTAGGCCCGATCTGGCTACACCTTACGTTTGGGGCTTCTTGTTGTGGTACCTGGCCGCCCATCTCCTTAGCCGTATGGGCAATTTGTTTCTCGAAGAGGCCTATCTTGGTACGTTGCCAAGACTGTTGGCGGGGCGTCATCACCCCTTGGCGGCAGTTCTGGCGGCGTCACTGGCCGAGATAGTAGTCACCCTGCCGTGGGTAACCTTGATGTTGCTGCTGGCATCACTGCAGGTTCGACTTTACCTGGCTTGGCCGCACCTTTGGGTAGTATCGCTTTTGGTTCTGTTGGGGATTTGGGGAATGGGGCTGGCGCTCTTGGCGCTGGCGCTCGAATACAAGGTCATCGGCAGCGTAATCGAGATGGTCATATTTTATCTTTTACTTTTCTCGGGCTTTTTTGTTGATAGCGCCAAACTACCAAGCGTGTTGAACTATTTGAACGCCGTCAATCCGCTTTATCAGGGCGTGGCGGCGATGCACGGGGGCTCGCTGGCGCTCCTTGCGGGAGTGGTGTCGGGGTGGATAATCGGTGGCTGGTTGCTATTCGTGTGCCTCTACAGGGCGGCCTTGAGAAAAGGCGCCTTGCTCGATTACTGATAGCTCGGGAGCGCGATAAAGCCTCCGCGCCTACGCTGTTTACGTCTGCAATCATGTAGTACGAGTTATTGCCGCCAGGTTTTGGCGCGGGGGCATTACGGCGATGTATAACCGCTTTGGCGCAAAGGGCTTCAGTAAATTTAGAATTGAGAAGCAAAACCGCTTAGTTTACCGCTAGCCGCGGTACATTTTGCCTTCCTGGTGGTGTTAAGTTTAGGGGTGGAGGTAGAGATGCGACTGAAAGACAAGGTAGCCCTGATCACCGGCGCCGCTAGCGGCATTGGTAAAGAATCAGCGTTACTCTTCGCCCGCGAAGGTGCGGCAGTGGCCGTGGTGGACGTCAACGAGGAATCGGGCCGGGCCGTGGTGGACGAGATCTTACGCCAGGGCGGCCGGGCCGTCTTCATCAAGGCCGACGTTTCCAAGGCCGCCGACGCCGAGCGCATGGTGGCCGAGACCGAAAAGGCCTTCGGCAAGCTGAACGTGCTCTTCAACAACGCCGGGGTGATGATCTCGTCCGACGGCGACGCCATGAGCACCCCCGAGGACGTCTGGGACCTGACGCTGGCCATCAACGCCAAGGGCGTCTTCCTGGGCTGCAAGTACGGCATCCCCGCCCTGCGGCGCGCCGGCGGCGGCTCGGTGATCAACACCGCCTCCTTCGTGGCCACGTTGGGCGCGGCGACGCCGCAGATCGCCTACACCGCCAGCAAGGGTGCGGTGCTCAGCATGACCCGCGAGCTGGCGGTCATCCACGCGCGCGAGAACATCCGCGTGAACGCCCTCAGCCCCGGCCCGTTGCGCACCGAGCTGCTGATGAAGTTCCTCGACACCGAGGAGAAGAAGCAGCGGCGGCTGGTGCACATCCCCATGGGCCGCTTCGGCGAGGCCAGCGAGATGGCCAAGGCCGCGCTCTTTTTGGCCTCCGACGAGTCGAGCTACATGACCGGCGCCGACCTGCGCGTGGACGGCGGCATCACCGCCGCCTACGTCACGCCGGAATAGGAGCGGAAGATGCCCAAGTTCAAGG
>JALSMT010000070.1 GCA_026987375.1 Thermaceae bacterium
AGCAGGTCGTGGACCTCGTCCACCACGATCAGGCGGCTCGCCGCCGAGCACTTCTGGCCCGAGAAGCCGTAGGCGCTGGCGACGATGTGCGCCGCCGCCAGGTCCAGGTCGGCGGTCTCGTCCACCAGGATGGCGTCCTTGCCGCCCAGCTCGGTGACGACGCGCTTGATCCACTTCTGGTTCGGAATCCGCTTGGCCGCCGTCTCGGTGATGATCAGGCCGACCTCGAGCGAGCCGGTGAAGGTGACGAAGCGGGTGCCTTCGTGGGCCACCAGGTGGGCGCCCACCTCCTCGCCGACGCCGGGGAGCAGGTTGGCCACGCCCGGCGGCAGCCCCGCCTCCTCGAGCACCTCGAAGACCTTGTAGGCCACCACGCCGGCGTCCTCGGCGGGCTTGGCCACGACGGTGTTGCCCACCGCGATGGGCCCGGCGAGCATGCCGGTGAAGATGGCGACGGGGAAGTTCCAGGGGCTGATCGAGACCCCGGCGCCCAGCGGGAGGTAGAAGGCCTCGTTGTCCTCGCCCGGGTAGGGGTAGAGGGGCACCGCCTCGGGCCCCTTGAGGTCCAGGGCGATGCGGCCGTAGTAGTCGAGGAAGTCGATGGCCTCGGCCACGTCGGCGATGGCCTCGACCCAGTTCTTGCCCACCTCGTAGACCATCCAGGCGGCCAGCTCGAACTTGCGCCGGCGCATGACGTGCGCGGCCTTCCACAGCACCCGCGAGCGGTGCTCCTGGGGCCAGCGCTTCCAGGTCTCGAAGGCCTGCCAGGCCGCCTCGAGCGCCGCGTCGGCCTCGGCGGGGCCGGCCTTGGCCGCCCGCCCCACCAGCCGCGAAGGCTCGGAGGGGTCGAGCGAGGGCAGCCAGTCGCCGGTGACCAGCGCCTCGCCGCCGATGAGGAGCGGGTAGTCGCGGCCCAGCTGGGCCTTCACCTCGGCCAGCGCCCGCTGCATCTCGCGGCGCTCGTTCTCGTCTTTAAAAAAAAGGATTGGTTCGTTCTTGAATGGTTCCAGCGTCATAACCACCGCCTCCTTTAGCCCTGCAAAACACCGCGCAGGACGAACAGCAGATTTTCGGGTCGCTCGGCGATGCGCCGCGAAAAGTAAGGGTACCAGTCCGCGCCGTAGGGCAGGTAGTCGCGCACGGTGTAGCCGCGCCTGGCGAGGTCACGCTTCAACTCGCGGCGGATGCCGTAGAGGAACTGGAACTCGTAGCGCTCACGCCCGATCCCCGCGGCCTCGGCCCAGCGACGCACCTCCTCCAGCAAACGGCCGTCGTGGGAGCCGGTGGCGGTGTGGCCGCCGCCGGCCAGGTTGGTCTTGACCAGCTGTAAGAACTGGCGGTTGATGGTGGGGCGGTCCTGCCAGGCCGCCTCGGCCGGTTCCTTGTAGGCCCCTTTGACCACGCGCAGGTTGGGCTTCAGGTGCAAAATCTCTTGCAGGTCGGCGGGGCTGCGCTTTAAGTAGCTTTGCAGCACGATGCCGACGTTTTCGTAGCCCTCTTCTTCGCGCAGCGTCCGCCAGACCCAGAGGGTGGCGTCGGTGCGGGGGCTGTCCTCCATGTCCACCTGGACCACCCCCTCCACCGCGCGGGCGGCGTCGAGGATGCGGCGCAGGTTCTGGCGGGCCAGCTCGCGTCCCAGGTCGAGGCCGATCTGAGTCAGCTTGACCGAAACCCAGCGGGGGTAGGGCAGCCCGCCCAGGGCGCGGGTCAGGCGGACGATCTCGGCGGTGTAGCCGGCGGCCTGCTCTTCGCTCGTCACCATCTCTCCCAGCAGGTCGACCAGGGAGTGGATGCCTTCCTCTTCCAGCTTTTGCACCGCCCCCAGGGCTTCTTCCAGGGTGTCGCCGGCCACGTAGCGGCGGGCGAGGCGCCAGCCGCGGGTGCGCACCAGGCGCTCGAGCCACTTTTGTCCCGCGACGCCCAGCAGCAGCGAGCGATAAGTCAGGTTCAGCTCCATTGCGCCTCCCTTATCCGCGCCATTACCGTGTCTTTGAACGCCTTGACGTGGCGCAGCGCCGCTCGCCGGGCCGCCTCCGGGTCTCGGGCGCGGATGGCTAGGAGGATGGCGTGATGCTGCTGGCGGGTTTCGGGGGTCTGGTTGAGGTCGCGCGAGAACTGCCGGGTCAGGGCCAGGGCGGCGTCGAGGTCGTGAAAAACCTGCTCCAACACTTGGTTCCCCGCGGCCGCCACCAAGAGCGAGTGAAAGCTGGCGTCGGCGGCTATCTGCGAGGCGTAGTCGCCGGGCTCCGCCCCTTCGAGCTCGAGCAGCGCCGCCTCCAGCCGCGCCAGTCCGCTGGCGTCGCAGCGGCTGGCGGCGCGAAAGGCGGCCTCGCCTTCTATCAGCGCCCGCACCTCGTAGACGTCGTCCACCTCGGTCGGGGTCAGGAGGCGGACCCGCGCCCCCTTGCCGGGGGTCATTTCCACCAGCCCTTCTTGGGCCAGCCGTTGCAGCGCCTCGCGCACCGGAGTGCGGCTGACGCCCAGCGCCTCGGCCAGCGCCGGTTCTCCCAGGTGCTCGCCAGGGCCCAGGCGGCCGCTGATGATCAGCTCCTTCAGTTTCTCGTAGGCGGCCTGGCGAACCAGGCCGGGACGCTCGATACGCAAACTAACCTCCTATCCTGTATACAGTATACACAATAATACCGCCTCAGAGCCGGTGAGTCTTTCAATCGACCGGAAAGCCGGGCGCGGCGTCGCCGCGCCCTACCTGGGGCCGCTCATCGAGAGCAGATAGCCGCTTAGATAGGGAATAAGCCAGATGAACCAGACAACTATGCTGAAGCGGTGAAAGCTGCGTTTGGCCGCGGCGCTGCCCTTTATCAGCGTCCAGCTGGCCCAGAGGGCGTGAACTAACATCAGCGTCAGCGCGCTCAGGCCGGTGACGCCGTGCAGATTCAAGACTATGTGGCCCCCCAGAATGCGCCGCATCATCTCGGTGCCGATGCTGTCGGAGGCGAAACCGGCCCAGAAGAAGAGCAGGTGTTTGGACTGCAACTCTCCGGCCAAGCGTTCCCACCAGACGCCGATACTGTAAAAGATTAGCGCCAGGTTTATAAATATAACCGCCAGTAGTACCGCTGTAGGCATTGTCACCACCCGCTTTCTCGCAGCTTATTGCAACAAGTATAACCTATCAGTCAAACAACGTATTATTAAGTCGGGAGGAACGTATGAAGAGGCTTTGGATAGCAAGTATATTCACCCTGACCATAGCGCTGGCCAGCGCGCCGGCTTACCCCGAAAACAGTTTGGGGCTGGGATACGTATACCCTACGGCCGGCGAGATTAGCCTAGGCGCGGTTTTGCCCTTCGCGCCCTTGGGGCTCGACACCGGACTGGACCTGGAGCTGCGCTATCCTCGTTTGGGCGTCAGTACTACCGGGAAGATCCTCATCCTTCCCAGTCTGACGGTGGGGGGCCAGTTTTTGGCGGTGGGCTCGTTCGCCGAGTTGCGCTACGCCGAACCCGGGTACTTTGGCGGCTACCTGGGTGGTGATTTCAGCTGGGATCTGCCGCAGCTGGGGCCGCTGCAGGGCGTATTAAGCGCTCAGCTGGGGCTGGGCTACTTCCCCAAGGGGAACCTTTTGAGATCCATCTTCAGTTACGGCTTGGGTTTGAGGTTCTACTACGACTCGCTGGCTGTCGAGCTCGCCAGCAACGACCGCGACCTCTTGCGCGCCAGCCTGCTCTACCTCTGGTAGACACCCTGTTATGAGGTTGAGAGCAAAGCCCTCCTGGCTGGGACTAGCGCCGGCGCTGCTGGTAATGGCCGTATTCGGCCTTTACCCTTTCGTCGAGGTGGTGCGCTTTTCCGCCTGGAAGTGGTCCGGCCTCTCGGCGCCCCAGGCGGTCGGCCTGGCCAACTACCGGGAGCTGCTGAGCGATCCCGCTTTCTGGCGCAGCCTGCGGGTCACGTTGGAGTTCGCCGTCATCACCCTGCCCAGTTTCATTGCGCTTTCGTTGCTGGTGGCCGTAGCCCTAGAAGGCCAGCGCTACGAGCGCTGGGTCAAAGGCCTGCTGTTTTTGCCGGGTCTGGTTACCCTCTCGGCGGCGGCGGTCAGCTGGTACACCCTGCTTTCGCCCGAGTACGGCGCTTTGCAAACGCTCCTGTATACGCTCATTCCCGAAAATAGCCCGCTGGCCGGCTGGCTGGTGGTGCCTTCGTGGGACCGCGAGCCCTTCTGGGCCTTGCTCTTGGTGGTGGCTTTTACGCTCTGGCGCTACCTGGGGTACGGAGTATTAGTCGTTTCCGCCAGCCTCAAGGCCATTCCCCGCTCGCTTTTGGAGGCGGCCTGGGTGGACGGCGCGACGCCGCGCCAGGCCTGGCGCTTCGTGACGCTGCCGCTGCTGCGCCCCGCCATAACCTTTTTGCTGGTGGTGGGCACCATCCTCTCGCTGCAGTCTTACGTGGCCGTTTTTCTGCTCACCCGCGGCGGCCCCTTTGGCGGCACGCGCGTGCTGGGATATTTCATCTACGAGGTAGGTTTCGAGCGTTACCGCCTTGGTTACGCCGCCGCCGCGACCATCGTCTTGCTGCTGCTGACCTTGGGCCTGGCTTACGCCCAGGCGCGCTGGATGGAGGAGCGCTGATGAGGGCTTTCTTGCGGCACGCTTTCGTGGCCCTGCTGGTATTCGCCGTGGCGCTGCCCTTCTTGTGGATGGCCTACGCCGCCTTCTTGCCGCCGGAGCTGGTCAACAGCGGCGAGATCACCCGCTTTGGCTTCAGCTTGGCCAACTTTGGCGCGCTCGCGCCCGAGGGGTTTTGGTGGCGGCTGCTCTATAGCCTGGCGGTCAGCGGTCTGGCGACGTTGCTGGCGCTGGCTAGCGGTCTTCCCGCCGCTTACGCGCTGCGCGACGGCGCGCCGCTGTTGGGCTTGGTTCTCTTTCTACTGGCGGTGCCGGCGGAGATGCTGCTGGTGCCGCTCTACGGCGTGCTGAACAGCACCCGCCTTTTGGGCGGCCCCTGGGCCTTGATTTTGCCCTTCGCCGCCAGCCCCTTCGTGATATTCCTGCTTTATCAAGGGTTGCGCGCTGTCCCCTGGGAGATAATCGAAGCGGCGCGGATAGACGGCGCCGGCGAGCGGTTGATACTGCAAAAGATACTCCTGCCGGTAATGATGCCTCACTTGGTGACGGCGGGCGTCCTCTCCTTTGCGGCGCACTGGAACCTGGTGCTATACCCGCGCGTCATGACGACCGAGCCGTGGTGGACGCTGCAGGTCTGGATGGCTGATTTGGTTCGTAAATACCCCTCTGACTGGGGCTTGCTCTCGGCGGCGGCGCTCCTGGGGACGCTGCCTCTGGCTTTGGTGTACTTACTCTTCGAAAGAAAGATAATCGAAACTTTCGAAGGCAGTTTGAAGGGTTAAGGTATAGCTATGAAAAGACTGTTGCTCCTGCTTCTTTTAGCGATGACGCCCGCGCTGGCTCAGGTGAAGGTGCCTTTCTGGCATTCCATGGACGGCCCCGCCGGAGTGGCTATAGACGAGATGGCGGCGGCGTTCAACGCCGCGCAGAACAAGTACCAGGTAAACGCGCGTTACGTGGGCGACTACCGCGAGGGCGAGACCAAGCTGATAGCGGCTTTGCGCACCGGCTCGGGCCCGGTGCTATATCAGGCGGAGATAGGCTTTTTCCCGCGGCTGGTGGCCGAGGGGGCGCTGAAACCGCTAGACGCCCTTACTGCCGGCCTCGACAAAGACTTTGTGGCCGACTTTTACCCGGCGCCATGGAAGTACGGCGTAGTGGACGGGGTGCGCTACGGCCTGCCTTTCAACACCTCTACGCCGGTGCTTTTTTACAACGCCGACGCCCTCAGAGCGAAGCACCTGCCGGTTCCCGCCGACTGGCGCACGTTCGAGAGCGACGCTATCAAGCTGACGAGCCGGCGCAGCAAGGGCTTTATCGCCATCCTCGACTCCTGGATTTTCGAGGCGATGGTGACCAGCCGCGGCGGCAGCCTGGTGACCGCGGACGGCAAACCCAACCTCGACAGCCCCGAGGCGCTCGAGGCGCTCGAGCAGTTGCGTCGTTTGGTAGACAAGCGCGCCGCCATTCCCCGCAACCTGGCCGAGTCGCAGTTTGCGCAGCTAGACTTCGTGCGCACCAAGGGAATGATGGTCTTCGCCTCCATAGCCAACTGGCCGGCGGCTGAAAAGTACTCCTTCGCCTTCGAGCTGGGCGTGGCGCCGGTGCCGCACACCCCGCAAGGGAAGGTGCCCATGGGCGGCGCTGAGCTGGTGATTCTCAAGGGCGCCGCGGACGAGGCCACAGCCGGCGCGTTCGCTTTTTGGAGATACCTGATGCAGCCGCAGAACATCGTCAAGTGGATCAACGCCAGTTACTACGTGCCGCTGCGCAAGTCGGTTCTGCCGTTGCTCAAAGACTTCTACGCCGAGAACCCCTATCGCAAGGTAGCTTTCGAACAGATTTCGCGCGCAGTGCCGCGGCCGCGGGTGCCGCAGTTCGCCGTCTGGCGCGACTACCTGGACGAGGCCTTGGAAAAGTCCCTCAAGGGCCGCATGGACCCGCGCGAGGCGCTGGCCGAGGCTCAAAAGAAAGCGCTGGAGTACAAATGAGGCTAGGCTACTCCGCCGTTACCGCAGGAATTATCGACTACCGTCAGGCCTTCGAGCTGGCGGCGCAGCTGGGGTTGGACATCGAAGTGAGCATGGACATGCACGAGATGTTTCCACAGCTCCCCAAGGCGGTTGAGTTGCGGGAGATGGGGAGGGCGGCCGGGGTCGGTTTTACGCTGCACCTGCCCTTCGTGGACCTCAACCTGTCCTCGCTGATCGAGGCCGCCTGGCGCAGCAGCGTCGAGAGGATGCAGCGGGCGCTCGAGTTCGCCGATCAGTTGGGGGCGCAGGTGGGTGTTTTGCACACCGGTCAGGTTCCGATCCGGCACCCCCTGTTGCTGGAGGCGGCGCGCCAGAGGCTGGCGCAAGCGCTGGCCGAGCTGGGCGAGCCGCCCGTTCCCGTGGGCGTGGAGAATCTTGTGCTCAGCCCCGAAGACTTGCTGGAGACTGCGGCGGAGCTGGTGAGCGTGGTTGAAGCGGCGGGCCGCGGTTATGGCTTTACCCTGGACCTGCCCCACGCCTACGTGCAGGGCGGCGCCGAGCAGATAGAGGCGTACCTGCGCGCCATGGAGGATTCGCGGGCGCCGCTCTTACACCTGCACCTGCACGACAACCACGGCCAGCGAGACGAGCACCTGCCGCTGGGAGCGGGTAATCTGCCTTACGCCAGATTCAAGGAGCAGTTGCGGGCTTTTGCGGGAACCGCGGCTCTGGAAACGACCGGCGGTGCCGAGGGGGTGCGCTCGAGCCTAACAGCCCTGGAAAAAGCGCTGTCATGAGGCTTTTCGGCGGTATGTATTGACGACACGAGGCCCTCACATCTGGGTATAATGTTTGGAGTGAAGCGGGTTTGAGACTACAAAAACCCGGCAGACATTCACGTAGCGAGGGAGGCGGTATGAACCAAGACGTAGAGCGGATTGAAGTATATCTGGACGAGTCCAAAGAGCCACTACAGGTGCTGACTAGCCCGCCGTTCAAGGTAAAGCTGGATACTCAGCAGATCGCCGACGGGCCTCACACTTTGCGGGTGGTAACCCTTTTCAAGGGCGGCAAGGTAGAAAAAAACGAGATCGAATTTGAGGTAGACAACCTGCCCAGCCCCTTCGTGGACGGTATAGACGACGGCCAGCAGGTACGCGGTTTGGCGGAGTTCGAGGTGCTGCCGGGCAACTATAAGGAGCCCGCCGATAAGGGGAGGTTGACCGTCACCCTGGCGGCTCTTTCCTCCATTGTCGTCCTCGGCCTTATTTGGGCCTTCTTTGCTTTTAGTAACTCCTCAAAATCTATCGTCGCCGCAAACGCGGCGGGCGGCGGCGAAGAAAAGGCGGCGGTCAGCGCTCCCAACGTCGACCACGGCAAGGAGCTGTACGCGTCTAAGTGCGCTAGCTGCCACGGCGACAAGGGTGCAGGCGCTTTCGGCCCCGCCCTGGCGGGCAACCCCTTGCTGGACAACGCCGAAGGGTTCGATAAGGTTACCAAAGAGGGCCGCGGCTCCATGCCGCCCTTCACCGACCTTTCCGAGCAAGACCTGGCGGACATCCGCGGCTACCTGGCGCAGCTGGGCGGCGCAGCCAAAGCTGAGCCGGCCAAACCGGCGGCGCAGGCGGCGGCCAGCGGCGGCGACGCGGCGGCGGGCGAGAAGATTTACGCGGCGCAGTGCGCCGGTTGCCACGGCGCGGACGGCGAGGGCGGCTTTGGCCCGGCCTTGGCTGGGGCTGCTATCGTCAAAGACGCGGCTAAGTTCGACGAGGTCGTCAAGAAGGGGCGCGGCTCAATGCCGCCTTACGCTACCCTTTCCGACGACGACCTGGCTAACCTGCGGGCTTTTTTGGCCGCTAAATAGGGGGAAGGTCCATGTATAAAAACGACTCGGTCCTACCGTTTTTCGGGCTGCTGTTCGCCGTGGCCTTGTGGATGATGGCCTACTTTGACGGCCAGCACCTGGCGATGTTGCTGGGCCACGCGCCCGAAGAGTTGAGCGGCGGGCAGATAGGCCTCATCACCTTTGGCGCGGTCTTCTTCATCTACGGCGTGATGGGTTACGTCTCTTACTGGCTGGAGGGCGAGGAGTTGCGGCCCGGCAG
Organism: Thermaceae bacterium; assembly: GCA_026987375.1. Lineage (GTDB taxonomy): Bacteria > Deinococcota > Deinococci > Deinococcales > Marinithermaceae > Oceanithermus. The sequence continues at coordinate 8,666 of JALSMT010000070.1, forward strand.
GCACGAGGCCAGTAACAGCCTCTGGGCGGGGGTTGCGATAGTCCTGCTGCTGATCCTGCTGGTCGCCCTAGCCGGCGTCTTTACCCAGACGATCATCTACTGGTCCACAGAGGGTCCCGTGTCTACGGGTTTCGCGGGCAGGTTGGCCGGCTACATCCTCTTAGACATGGCGGCTATCTTGGTCGTCTTCAAGAAGTACTTCGTGGCCGAAGTAGTTGTCGCCGAAGACGAGCACTCGGAGGTGCCCTGGTAATGAGCAAAAAGACAGATACAACTAGGCGCGCTATAGTCGGCGCGACCATCGGCGTGGGCCTGGGCATCGGCACGTTGTCTTTGCTCGCTCCGGTAGCCAGCCTGCGCCCCAAAAAAGAAACCAGCCCCGAGACCGAGCCCCCCAAAGAGGGCGACGTCTTCACCTTCGCCATCGGTGATAACGCGGGCAAGGAGATCACCTTCGACGACCTGCCCCTAGAGGGCCCGGCGGTGCTGGCCTACCCCAAAGACCCCAAGACGGGCGTCATCAAGAGCGGCGAGAAGAACAACCTGGTGCTGCTGCTCAAGCTGAAACCCGAAGAGCTGGGCGAAGAAGTCAAAAAGTACGCCGCCGCGGGTACGGTTTGCTACTCGGCCATCTGCACCCACCTGGGCTGCACCGTGGGCGAGTGGGACGCGGCCAAAAAGGACTTTTTGTGCCCCTGCCACAAAGGCCTCTTCGATCCGCGCAAGGGCGCCGAGGTCATCGCCGGGCCGCCGCCGCGGCCGCTGCCGGCGCTGCCCATAAGCGCCGCAGGCGACAAGCCCGTCGTGGCTGGCGGCTTTACCAGCCCTCCGGGAGTCCTGTCTGGTACCGATACCCACGGTGGAAGTTGCACCGTCTAGGAGGTGGCCATGTACCGCTGGTTTGATGAAAGACTGAGCCTCTCACGCTTCAACAAGAAGTTCCTCAACAAGGCGTTCGCGGTGCACCACTCCTATTTCATAGGGGAGATAGCGCTCTTCGCCTTCATTACGCTGGTCATCACCGGCATTTTCTTGACCTTCAACTACGAGCCCTCGATCCGCACGGTAAAGGTGGCGGGCAAGGCGGTTTCGGCGGCCTACGCCTCGGTTCTCTATATCGATTCGCTGCCCTTCGGCCGCGTTTTGCGCAGCGTGCACCACTGGTCCGCCAGCATCATGATCGCCGCGGCCTTTATTCACTTGCTGCGGGTTCTCGTTTCCGGCGCTTACAAGCGTCCGCGCGAGATCAACTGGTTCATCGGCCTGTTGCTCTTGGTGGTGGCCATCGTCACCTCTTTCACCGGTTACTCGCTGCCTTTCGACGCTTTCAGCGCTACCGCTACCTCTATCGGCTACGGCATAGGCACCTCTATACCTTACGTTGGCGAGTGGATTTCGCAGATTATCTTTGGCGGCGAGTTCCCTACGCTCCACTCGATCCCGCGAGTTTACGCGCTGCACGTGCTGTGGTTCCCGCTCATCCTGATGGCCATCTTGGGCATGCACATGCTGGTGATGGTCAAGCAGAAGCACACCCAGCCCAACTACGCGCGTAAGGTGGCCCCCGGCCGCATCTTGGGAGTGCCGCTCATGCCGCAGCAGGCGTATATGTCCACCGTGCTCTTCCTGCTCTACCTGGCGGTGGTCTTCTTCATCGCCGGAGCCTACATAGCGCACCCCATCGAGGTATACGGGCCGCCTACTGCTTCCACTCCGGCCGTCAAGCCCGACTGGTATCTGATCTGGGTCTACGGCATCTTGCAGATCATCCCCGGCGACCTGAAAATCCCCCTGCCCTTCGGCGCGGTCATGAACTCGGAGTTCATCGGCAGCATTCTGGTTCCCGGAATCCTTGGCTTGGCGGCGGTGCTGCTGCCTTTCCTGGATACCCGCAGCACCAAGATGCGCTATATGGAGCTGCCCACCAAGCACCCCGTGCGCACCGGCGTTACCTTCGCTTTGCTGGCCTTCCTGATCACCACTACCCTGGCCGGCTGGAAGCAAGAGCTGGGCCTCAGCGCCGGGCAGCTTTGGTTTATCATCCTTGGCAGCTCGCTGCTTACTTACCTCGTCGTTTACTACGCCATCATCTTCTTTTGGGGGCGCCCCTCCAAAGAAGACGCCGGCGCGGTCTAGCTTCTATCGCACAACATGAGGCGGCCCCTTGGGGGCCGCCTTTGCGTGGTCGGGGAGGGCTCAAGAGCCGGGATGAACGCGGCGCTCGAGCCTTCAGTCCACGAACTCTTCGGGTTTGAAGAAGAGGGCTATTTCCCTAGCGGCGTCGGCGGCGTTCGCCGAGCCGTGGATTACGTTTTCGTCTATCACCGTGGCGAAGTCGCCGCGGATGGTGCCTGGCTGGGCGTCTGCGGGGTTGGTGGCGCCCATCATCTTGCGCAACTCGGCTATTACACCCGGGCCTTCCAGCACCATGGCCACCACCGGCCCGCTGGTTATGAACTCAACCAGCGGCTTGAAGAAGGGTTTGTCTTTGTGCTCGCCGTAGTGCTCTTCGGCCAGGTCAAAGTTGATGCGCATCTTCTTGAGGGCGACTACCTTAAAGCCTTTGTCTTCCAGGCGCTGGATAATTCTGCCGGTCAGGCCGCGGCGTACGCCATCGGGTTTGATCATTGCAAAGGTACGTTCCATAGCGGCTCCATTCTACACGGCTGCGCACGGCCGGTTTGAGACGGCGGGGAGCGCCGCGCCCGACTGACCCATTAGCCGGGCTAGCGCAGCTTCAGGGGCTCGAGCCACCAGCCTTCGGGGCCCTGCTGCAGTCGCGCCAGAAGCTGAACAGCCCGCTTGGGCCCGCGCGACCAGGCGCCGCTGTAGGGCGGCAAAAAGACCACGCGGGTGCCGTCGCAAAAGTAGCCGTCCGAGCGCGTTCTCATGACGTTGCCGCGCGCCGCCGGCACGCCGCGGCAGGCGGGCGGTTTGTCGTTCCCCAACCAGCTCCAGGCGTAACCCACCAGCACCACCTCCCGACCGGCAAAGGCGGCCGGGTCCGCCTCGAGGCGCGCGAGGGTGACCGCGTGCTGGGCCATGGCCAAGCCCGAAAGCAGCAGTAAAGCAAAGAACCTAGCCAACTTCGACCTCCGCTCAGGGTTTCTAGTTTACCTCCACCCCTATCCGCTGCGCCAGCAGC
>JALSMT010000071.1 GCA_026987375.1 Thermaceae bacterium
CGCTTTAAGAAAGCCTCGATGCCGCCCTCTTCCAGAAGGGGCACCTGCTCGGTGTCACGGAGTTCGGGGTCGGGTTCGTACTCGACGACCCTCTTTTCGCCGTTCAGCTCCACTTCGAAAAGCCCACGCAAGGGGTCGGGGGCGGTGCCCTTTTTGTGAATCTTCTTGACGACCGGCGGGGCGCCCTCGGCGCGCTCGTGGGTTTCTTTGAGCTTCCTGATCTCCGCGGCCTTGTAGACACGGTGGGGGTCAATGCCTTTGAGACGCAAGGGGCGCTCGACCGTGACCTTGTAATAACCGAAAGCTTCGTTGGGGAAGATCTTCGAGTGCTCGTTTTCCTCGAAGGCAAGGAAGATTTGGAGAATGCGCTCGATATCTTCCTCGGAGAGCTCACGGTTTTTCTTGCCCAGGTTCTTGCGCAGGGGTTTATACCAGCCGGTGGCGTCGATGAGCTGGACCCTTCCCCAGCGGTGCTCGGGCTTGCGGTTGGTGACGATCCAGATATAGGTAGCGATGCCGGTGTTGTAAAAGAGGTTTAAGGGTAGGGCCACAATGGCTTCGAGCCAGTCGTTTTAGATGATGTAGCGGCGGATGTTGCTCTCGCCCGAGCCGGCGTCGCCGGTGAAGAGACTGGAGCCGTTGTGCACCTCGGCGATGCGGCTGCCCAGCGGCGTACCGCGCTTCATCTTGGCCACCTTGTTGGCCAAGAACAAAAGTTGTCCGTCACTCACGCGGGGGATGAGGCGCAGCTCCTCGCCCTTGTGCATCACAATGAAGCGGGAGTCGTTCAGCCCATCCTTCCCGCCCATGTTGGCCAGGTCGGTTTTCCATCTTTTCCCGTAGGGTGGGTTGGAGAGCATGAAGTCGAAGCGCAGGTTGGGAAAGGCGTCTTCGGCAAGGGTCGAGCCCATCTTGATGTTGTCGGCCTCGACGCCGTCGCCCTTGAGCAACAGATCAGCCTTGGCGATGGCGTAGGTCTCGGGGTTGACCTCCTGGCCGTAAAGATGGGCGTTCACCTTCAGGCCGCGCTCGCGCGTGATGCGCTGCAACTCGTCTTCGGCCAGGGTGAGCATGCCCCCAGTGCCCGCCGCACCGTCGTAGATAAGGTAGGTACCGTCCTGCAGATCGTCGGCTATGGGTTCGAAGGTCAAGCGTGCCATCAGGCGCACGACGTCGCGCGGGGTAAAGTGCTCCCCGGCTTCCTCGTTGTTCTCTTCGTTGAAACGCCGGACCAGCTCTTCGAAGATGGTGCCCATGGCGTGGTTGTCGATGCCGGGCAGGTCGTCGGTGGGGTTGGGGCTCAGGTTGATTTTGGGATCAATGAACTTTTCGATAAGTGGATAAAGCAAGTTTTTGCGCGCCAACGTGTCGATATGCTGGTGTAAACGAAAATTGCGGATGATGTCCACCACATTCTCGGAAAAGCCCTCTAGGTAAGCGCGAAAGTTGGCCGCGATCTGGCGCGGATCGTCGAGCAGCGAGCGCAGGGTAAAGGATGAGGCGTTGAAGAAAGGGTAGCCCGAGGCCAGCTTGAGGGCCGGCTCCAGCTGTTCGGGCGCGGTTAGGCCCTTGGCTTCGAGCTGGGCTTTTTGCGCCAGTACCTGCTCCTTGGTGGGTTCCAGCACCGCGTCAAAGCGGCGAATGACCGTCATGGGCAGGATGATGTCGGGGTACTTGCCGCGCCTATAGTGGTCGCGCAAAACGTCGTCGGCAATCGACCAGATGAAGTTGACGATCTTGTTGTGGGTGCTGTGGTTCATGCGCGCCTCCAGGGCTTGCAGCTTTAAGTGGTTTGATTTTAACCGGTTCTTCTAACCGATTCAGGTCACACGGACACAAAAAGGCCCCAACGCGGGGCCTTTGCGCCTTGAGCAAGAACGTTAGGCTTCCGGCCTCAGGGACGGCTTGTCGGCCGGTGGCGTGGGCTCGGAAGCGGGCAGCAATACCGTCTCCAAAACGTCTTCCACTTGATCCACCAGTTTGATTTCGAGGTCGCCCAACACCTCTTCGGGCACCTCGGCCAGCTGGGGTTCGTTTTCGGCGGGCAGGATTACCTGTCGTATGCCCGACTGGTGGGCGGCCAGCAGTTTTTCCTTGAGGCCGCCGATGGCCAGCACCTTGCCGCGCAGGGTAATCTCACCGGTCATGGCCCAGTCCATGCGAGCCGCTCTGCCGGTAAGCGCCGAAGCGATGGCGACGGCGATAGTTATGCCGGCGGAAGGACCGTCTTTGGGCGTCGCCCCCTCGGGCACGTGTACGTGCAGGTCCCACTGGGTGTGGAAGCCGTCAGGCAGCCCCCAGCGCTTGCTCGTCGAGCGCAGGTAGCTAAGGGCGGCTTGAGCCGACTCCTTCATGACGTCGCCGAGGTTGCCCGTCAGCTTGAGGTTGCCCTTGCCAGGCACGGCCAGGGCCTCTACGGTCAGCAGTACGCCTCCTACCGGAGTCCAGGCCAAACCCTGCGCCGCACCCACCTGGGGGGACTCCTCACGTTTGTCGGGCCGGTACTTGGGCACGCCCAGATAGTCGGGGAGGTCTCCCTCGTCTAGCGACAACTCACCCTCCCAGGGAGACTCGATGTAGCGTTTGGCGGCGCGGCGTATGAGCTTCGCCAGCTGCCTCTCCAGCTCGCGCACTCCCGCTTCGCGGGTGTATTCGTGTATGACGCGACGCAAAGCGGCGTCGCTGAGGCGCAGGCGTTCCTTCATGCGGCTCGCCTCGAGCTGTCGCGGCCACAGGAAGCCCTTGGCTATCTGTTCTTTTTCGAGAGCCGTATACCCGGGAATCTCGATGATCTCCATGCGGTCGCGCAGGGGTCCGGGAATGGTCGAGAGGCTGTTGGCGGTGGTAATGAAGAAGACCTGGCTGAGGTCGTAGGGCACGTCCAGGTAGTGGTCGGTAAAGGTCTTGTTCTGCTCGGGGTCTAGAACTTCGAGCATGGCGCTGGCGGGGTCGCCGCGCCAGTCCGAGGCCATCTTGTCGATCTCGTCGAGCAGGAAGACCGGGTTTATTACCTTGGCGTTCTTCATCGCCTGAATGATCTTGCCGGGAAGCGCCCCAATGTAGGTGCGGCGGTGCCCGCGTATTTCGGCCTCGTCGCGCACCCCGCCCAGGCTGATGCGCACGAATTCGCGCTTCATGCTACGGGCTACGGAGCGACCTAGTGATGTTTTTCCCACGCCTGGAGGTCCGACTAAGCAGAGTATCGGTCCTTTGTAGCCTTCGTCTTCCTCGGCGAGTTGACGCACCGCCAAAAACTCCAAAATGCGCTCTTTAACCTCTTCCAAACCGTAGTGATCTTCATCGAGAATCTCTCGGGTGCGAGCAATGTCTATGGCGTCGCCGGAAGACTCCCGCCAGGGAACGTCTAGCAGCCAGTCGAGGTAAGTGCGCGCAACCGTGGCTTCGGGGCTGCCGGGCTGCATGCGCTCAAGCCTGGCCACCTCTTTCAGCGCTTTTTCGGCTACGTCTTGCGGCATGCCGCGCTTCTCTATGCGCACTCGCAATTCTTCCAACTCGCTGGCGGCGTCGTCTCCCCCCAGCTCCTTTTGAATCGCCTTCATCTTTTCGCGCAGGTAGTATTCGCGCTGGTTGGCGTCCATCTGCTCCTTGACCCTGGCGGCTATCTTCTGGTCGAGGTCGAAGCGCTCCAAATCGCGCAAGAGCATTTCCAAAACCTTGTTGAGGCGCTCCACCACCCCGATTGTCTCCAAGACCTCCATCTTGTCTTCTGCGGCCCAGCTGGTGTAACCGGCAATGGTGTCGGGCAGTCGCAAGGGATCCGCCATGGCCATCGCCGCGTCCACTTTGTAGCGATCTATGCGTAGCGACTTATTGGCGTCGAGGTAGCGCCCGAAGGCCTCTTTGAGCTCCTGCATCAGCACGCGCGCCATGTTCTCGTCGTATTCTTCCGGGTCTTGTACGATCTCGCCCGCGGCGGCTATGTAATCTGCCTCCTCGCGGTAGGCCAGCAGCTTGACCCTGGCCTTGGTCTCGACGACGACCTGCAAGGTGCCGTCCGGCAGACGCATGACCTGCTTTACCGCCGCCAGTACGCCGGTATCGTACAGGTCTTCGGGTGTCGGATCGTCTACCGACGCCACCTTTTGCGTCACCAAAAAGACGTGGCGGTCGCCCTCGGCCGCCTTCTCCACCGCCGCCTTGGAGCGCGGTCTGCCGACGTCCACCGGCGAACTGCTATAAGGCAGGATTACCGAGTTACGCAGTGGGATGAGGGGGAGTTCTAGGGTTGTCTTGTCCATAATTCAACTCGCTTGGCGCATCTGCGCCTCTTTTAGCGCGTCTAGCGGAGCGTCTAGGTGAGGCGCGTCGAAGACTACTTCGGTGACGCTGCTGTCGGGCAACTCGTACATGATGTCCACCATCGCCCGCTCAATGACCGAGCGCAGGCCGCGCGCACCAGTGCCCTGCTCGAGCGCCCTGGCCGCTACCTCCCGCAACGCCTCCGTAGTTATCTGCAGGCGCACCCCCTCTAGCTCGAAGAGCGTCTGGTACTGTTTGACCAAGGCGTTCTTGGGCTCAGTGAGGATGCGCACCAGGTCATCGGCGAAAAGCTCACTCAGCTGCACCAGAACCGGCACGCGCCCCACGAACTCGGGTATCAAGCCATACTTGACCAAGTCTTCGGGGATAACCTCAGGTTCGCCGCTTTCTTTGGCGGCGGTCTTGAAACCAATTGGCGTCTGGTCGGTGCGGGCTTTGACGATGGCGTCTAGGCCGTCGAAGGCCCCTCCCAGGATAAACAATATCTCGCGGGTGTTGACGGCTATCGTCTCCTGGTGGGGGTGTTTGCGACCTCCCTGCGGGGGGACGTTGGCGACGGTGCCTTCGATTATCTTGAGCAGGGCTTGCTGCACCCCCTCGCCCGAAACGTCGCGGGTTATGGAGGGCCCCTCGGACTTGCGGGCCACCTTGTCTATCTCGTCAATGTAGATGATACCGCGCTCGGCGGCCGCCACGTCGAAATCGGCGGCTTGCAGCAAGCGCACCAGCACGTTTTCTACGTCGTCACCGACGTAGCCGGCCTCGGTAAGGGTGGTGGCGTCGGCTATGGCGAAGGGCACCTTGAGACGGCGGGCCAGAGTTTCCGCCAGTAAGGTCTTGCCCGTGCCGGTGGGTCCTATCAGCATGACGTTGGACTTGCCCACCTCCGCCTGCGGATTGCGCAGACGCTTGTAGTGGTTGTATACGGCGACCGCCAGCACCTTCTTGGCCTCTTCCTGTCCGATAACGTAGTCGTCCAGGTAGGCCTTTATCTCGCTGGGGCGGGGTAGCTCGCCCACATCCGCAGCCGTCCTGGGGCTTTTACCCGCAACCATCTCGTGCGCCAGCTCAACGCAGTTGCTGCAAATGTAGGCGTCGCTCATCGGCGCCTCGAAGAGGCGTACCCCCTCGCCGGCGCTTCGGCCGCAGAAAGAGCAGACCGGCTCAGGTTTCTTCACGGGTAATCACCTTATCCACTATCCCGTACTTCTCGGACTCGGCGGCGCTCATCCAAAAGTCTCTGTCGCTGTCTTGCTCCACCTTTTCGACCGGCTGGCCGGTGTGCCGCGCCAGGAGCTCGTTGAGCATCTTCTTGGATTTGATTATCTGCTCGGCCTGTATGGCGATATCGGTGGCCTGGCCTTGGGCTCCTCCCCAAGGCTGGTGGATCATCACGCGGGCGTGCGGCAAGGCGTAGCGCTGCCCCGGCTCTCCCGCGGCCAACAGAAACGCTCCCATGCTGGCGGCCATGCCTACTACGATCGTGGCCACGGGGCTCTTGACGTACTGCATGGTGTCGTAGATGGCCATACCGGCGTAGATGTCGCCGCCGGGGGAATTGATGTAGAGCTTTATCTCCTGGTTGGGATTTTGCGCCTCCAAAAAGAGTATCTGAGCCACGATTACGTTGGCGACTTGGCTGTCTATCTGGGTGCCGAGAAATATGATGCGGTCTTTGAGGAGCCGCGAGTAGATGTCGTAGACGCGCTCGCCGCGCGCCGTTTGTTCAATTACGTAAGGTACGATCATAACCGCCCCCATTCTACCTTGAAGGATGAGAAAGCGCGGGCCGCCGGCCCGCGGCTCTTGGTCCTGCCTACTTGAGCTGTTCTACCGCCTCTGCCAGCGCTTTGTCACGCTGCAAGCGCAGTTTTAGGTTTTCCAGGCCCTCGGGGCCCACCGCCTTCTTGAAGTCCGGCGTCTTGAGCCCGTAGCGCTCGGCGTAGCCGCGCAGGTAACCGTCCCATTCCTCGTCCGTGACCTCGGTTCCCAGCTCTTCGGCCAGCTTCTCCAGCGCCAGGCCGCGGCGCACGCGCAGCTCCGCCTGCTCGTGCAGGTCTTTTTTGAATTCTTCGAGCTTGCCTTCGCGCTCGATGTTTCGCAGGTAGTCTTCGAAGGGAACCCCGCGCTGCTTCATGTCTTCTTCCATGTCGCGCAGTAACGCCCTCTCCTCATCATGTATCAGCGATGGGGGAATGTCGGCCTGCAAACCCTCCGCCAAGCGCTCTAGCAGCGTCTGTTTGCGGGCCTCGCGCCAGTCGTTTTCCGCCTGCGCCTGCAAACTCTGGCGCACCTTTTCCCGGAGCTCAGCGATGCTCTCTACCTCTAGGGTCTTGGCGAATTCCTCGTCCAACTCGGGCAGAGTTACTTCGCGCACCTCCAGCACCTTGGCGGGGACGCGCTTCAGCTCGCTGCCGTCATCGTCGAGAACCGCTATCTCTACCTCGTCGCCGGCGGCTTTAGCCAAAAGCTCCTCGCGCACGTGCGGCTCGGCGCGCTCGAGCTCGACCGGGAAGGTCTGCTCGTCGGCGGTCTGCAACAGCAGGTGGTCCCCCTCGGCGGCGGGACGATCTACCACCTTCACCTCGGCGTAGCGCCTGCGCAGGTCTTGCAGGGCGGCCTCTACCAGCTCATCCTCGACCTCCGGCTTTTCTACCCCCAGCTCCATCTCCCGCCACTGGGGCAACTGCACCTGCGGGTAGAGTTCGACCTCGACCTGGTAGCTATAGGGCGCTCCCGCCAGCGGCGCAGAAGCCTCTCCTTCCGGTAGCCTGGCCGCAATAGCCGCCAAACCCAACTCCCGTACGGCTTCTGGATAGCTCTGTTCGATGAGGCGCTCGCGCACTTCTTCCCAGAAAGCCTGCTCGCCGACGCGAGCCAATATTACCCTGTCCGGCGCCTTTCCCGGACGAAAACCGGGCACCTTCATAGAGCGCCGGTAGGCGGACAAGAGGTCTTTTGTCGTCTTCTCGACGCGTTCTGCGGGCACCTCGATGCGTACTTTGGCGATGGACCCGGTTTGTTCAAGTACTTCGGCCATATAAGCTCCTCTTCTCAAAACTGCGGCGGCCCAACCCTTTGGTGCGAGGAGGGGGACTTGAACCCCCACGGCAAAAGCCACCAGATCCTAAGTCTGGCGCGTCTACCAATTCCGCCATCCTCGCATGGGCGGTTGGGCCGCCCGCTTAGAGAATACCACCCCTCCGGGGGTGGCATTCGTTATGGGGTGAGCGATGGGATTTGAACCCACGACCCCCGGTTCCACAGACCGGTGCTCTAACCAGCTGAGCTACGCTCACCACGCTCAGCAAAGGCCATTCTAGAGGTTGCGGCCGAAAGCGTCAATATCACGCCGCCGCTCAGGACGTCAGGTCTTCTCTCTTCTTGGAGTCTCGGATGGGCATGTCCAGGCAAATAGCACAGAGCGGCGCACGCCGCTTTGCCGTGGCGGCGCAGTGACGCCCCCGCGCAAAGTGCCATGACAATACTCCGGAGGACGGCGCGCCATACCTGCTGGCGGCGCCCAGCAGGGAACCGCCCCGAGGCGAGGCGTCCTATGCGTCGCCGAGTCCCGCGCGGCAAACGCAGCCTAAAGGAGAGCGGCGTTTCCGTAGTGAAGAAAATGGCGGCGCGCGAAAAGAATTCCAACCTGAGCGCCCGCCCGCCGCGCCTGCAGCGGGCAGGCGAGTTCGCCCAAGCGCGAATCAGACCGCGTCTGCCTGTACAATACGGCGCGGTGAAGAACGCCTCCCCTTTGTTGCTGATTGTTTCGCTAGAGCTGCTGCTGGCGCTGCTGGGAGCGTCTTGGATGCTCTTGGCGAAGTATCCCTTTTTACGGCAGGCGGACCCCTGGCGCGATACCGTTTACTTTTTGGGAGGGTACCTGGCGCTGCTAGGGCTCGAGCGCGCCGCCGAAACGCTGGCGCCAAGCGCCTTTATGCAGCTGGACTCGCTGATGCGCAGCGTGATCGCCGCGCTCAGAGAAGCCGGGGTGAGCTATAACGCCACCCTGCTCTTGGCCGCCGTCAGCGCTCTGGGAGAAGAGTTTTGGTTTCGCGGCGCTATACAAAACTTTTTTGCCCACGCCTTCTCTCCCTCTTTCGGATTGGCGTCCCAAGCCCTGCTCTTCGCGCTGGCGCACCCCGCCCCGGGAAAAAGCGGCCGTCTCTATATGGCCTGGGCATTCCTCGCCGGCCTCATCTTCGGCGCTCTCTACCTCCTCAGCGGCAGCCTAATCCCTGGTATGTTGGTTCACTTTCTCTACAACGCCAAGGCGTTTTCAGAGGCGTACGAAGAACCGGGCCCTCAGTCCCGCCGCTAGCTTGCTATGCTGGTGAGCGGAGGTAAGCGTTATGGCTTTTGACAAAATTAAGGTTCCCGACTGGGGCGAGAAGATAAGCATCAAGAATGGCAAACTCAACGTCCCCGACAAACCAATAGTCACCTTTATAGAGGGCGACGGTACCGGACCCGACATCTGGAACGCCACCCAACCCGTGCTAGACGCCGCGGTCGAAAAGGCCTACGGAGGAAAGAGGAAGATCGCCTGGATGGAAGTCTACGCCGGCGACAAGGCCAATGAAGTCTATAAAGAAACCATCTGGCTGCCGCAGGAAACGCTGGACGCCATCAGCGAGTACCTGGTTTCTATCAAAGGACCGCTGACCACGCCCATCGGCGGCGGCATCCGTTCTATCAACGTCGCCCTGCGGCAAAAACTCGACCTCTACGCCTGCGTGCGTCCGGTTCGTTACTTTGAGGGCGTGCCCAGTCCCGTCAAGCATCCCGAGCTGGTAGACATGATCATCTACCGCGAGAACACCGAAGACATTTACGCCGGCATAGAGTGGCAGGAGGGCACCCCCGAGGTTCGCAAGATTCTCGAATTTTTCAAAAACGAGTTCCCCGAGTCCTACGCCAAGATCCGCTTTCCCGATACCTCCGGCCTCGGCCTCAAACCGGTCAGCGCCGAGGGAACCAAACGGCTGGTGGAAGCGGCCATAAACTACGCCATCGAGCAAGACCTGCCCAGCGTCACCTTGGTCCACAAGGGCAACATCATGAAGTTCACCGAAGGCGCCTTCCGCGACTGGGGTTATGAAGTAGCGCGCGAAAAGTTCGGCGCCCAGCCGCTGGACGGCGGCCCCTGGCAGGTGATGAAGAACCCGCGCAGCGGTAAGGAAATAGTCATTAAAGACATGATCGCCGACGCCATGCTGCAGCAGATACTCACTCGCCCCGCCGAGTACTCGGTGATAGCCACCCTCAACCTCAACGGCGACTACCTTTCCGACGCCCTGGCGGCCGAGGTGGGCGGCATCGGCATAGCGCCGGGCGCCAACATCAACTACCAAACCGGCCTGGCCATTTTTGAGGCGACCCACGGCACCGCGCCCAAGTACGCCGGTCAGGACAAGGTCAATCCCAGCTCGCTGATCCTCTCCGGGGTGATGATGCTGCGCTACATGGGTTGGGGCGAGGCGGCGGAGCTGATAGAAAAGGCCGTGGCCGAGACTATCAAGGCCGGCCTCGTGACCTACGACTTCCACCGCCTGATGGTGGCCGAGGGGCGCGACGCCAAGCTGCTCAAGTGCAGCGAGTTCGGCCAGGCGCTGATTGACCACATGTAACCTCCCCGCGCGAACGAGTAAAGCCGCCCTTCGGGCGGCTTTACTCGGCTTTTACACTCTTCATATACCATGTATACATATGCGCCCATACTTTCACTAAAGCTCTTATCGTACCCGGGCGCATACCGGAATGGAGGAACTATGCTAAAAGAGTTCAAAGACTTCATCATGCGCGGCAACGTCGTAGATATGGCTATCGGCATCGTCGTCGGCGCGGCCTTCGGAACCGTCGTCAAGTCGTTCGTCAACAACATCCTCATGCCGCCTATCGGGCTGCTGCTTGGCGGACGCGACTTTTCCGACCTATTCGTGGTGCTAAAAGCGGGAACCACGCCGGGCCCGTACGCCACCATAGAAGCGGCCAAGAAAGCCGGCGCCACCATCTGGCCTTGGGGAGTGTTCATCAATGACGTTGTTATGTTTTTGATCATCGCCTTCGCCATATTCCTGGTGGTCAAAGCCATTAACAACATGAAAAAGAAGGAAGAAGAGGCGCCCGCGGCGCCGCCCGAGCCTTCCGCCGAAGAAAAACTGCTCGGCGAAATCCGCGACCTGCTGGCTAACAAATAGTTTTTCCTTCAATGAGCGGCCGCCCCCAATGGGGCGGCTCTTTTCGTAGACTAAGACAGGGAGGCCGCGATGAATAAGAAGCCGTGGCGCAGCGTTGAGTCGGAAGTGTTAGCCGACGGTCCCGTCAAGATAGTTCACGAAAGGTTGAAAACGCCTGAAGGCGACATTCTCGACTACTACTACCAGCCGCGAAAGACTCAGGTGGTATTCGTTCTTCCTCTTACCGAAAACGGAACGGTGCTGATGATTGAGCAGTACCGCCACCCCACCGGCGGATTCTTGCTGGAAATACCGGCCGGCAAGGTGGAAAAGGGAGAAGATCTGGCGAGCGCCGCGCGCCGCGAACTGCTGGAAGAAACGGGTGCGCGCGCCGGCGAACTGGTTCCCTTGCCGTCCTTTTACCCGCAACCGTCTTTTAACGCGGCTATCTTCAACCCATTTTTGGCGTTCAACGTAACGGTGGTAAGCGAACAGCAGCTTGAAAGCGGCGAGCTGCTCAAGGTGGTAGAGCTACCTCTACCCGAGGTCTACCGCTTGCTGGCGCGGGGCGAAATCAGGGATGCCTCCAGCGCCCTTACCTTGCACTACGCCAAAGCGGAGCTGGCGCGCCGCGGCCTCAGCGTTGACTGAGGGTTTGCCAGAGCCGCAGTAAGAGTGGTGCGACTATCATGATTGTGAATACCCTGACGAAGTGTATAGTAGCCACCACCGCCGCCTTGCCGCCTTCCTCTTCCGCCAGCAAGCTCATCACGCTGATGCCTCCCGGCGTGAAACCCAAGAGAGCTGTCACTCCATCCAGCCAGCCCATGCGCACCGAGAGCAAAGCCAGCAGCGAACCGAACAAGACAAGCCCCGCCGCCCCCAGCAAGGCCAGCGGCAGCACCGTTTTGAGCAGCGGCAGTAAAGAGCGATCCGCCGAGAGGCCGATTAACACGCCAACGGCTATCTGTATCGCCACCTCGGCGTACTGCGGCATGCTCGCTCTAGCGGGTTGCGTGAAGTTGTAAAACGCCGTGGCGACCATTGCCCCCACCACGGCTCCGCCCGGCAGGCGAAAGCGCCAAGCCAGGTAGCCGCCAGCAAAACCCCAAAGTACCGCGCCCGTTAATCCGCTCATACCTCCAGACTAACGCCGCTAAAGGTGACTTACGCACCACGAAACGCTAGAATAGATAGTGGGGAGGGAGTACGGTCGCGCCCCTTTTGGGGTGAGGAAAGTCCGGGCACCAGAGAGCAGGGTGCCAGTTAACGACTGGGCGCCGCAAGGCGACGGAAAGTGCCACAGAAAGCAGACCGCCAATCCGCCCCCGCAGGGCGGGGGGTCATGGAGGCAAGGGTGAAACGGCGGGGTAAGAGCCCACCAGCGCTGCGGGAGACCGCGGCGGCTCGGTAAACCCCACCCGGTGCAAGACCAGGTAGGCAGGGAGGGCTTGCTCGGCCCGCTACAACCTGCGGGTTGGTCGCTCGAGGGCGACGGCGACGTCGCTCCCAGATAGATGACCGTACACGACAGAACCCGGCTTACATCCCTCCCCTACCCCCAACTAATGTTGGGGGTCATTACATATGGCCTGTTGATAAACTTGTTGATAACCAGTCAATAACGCATTTTCTCCTTGGGGAACGGCATTATTCGCTCTACGCGTTGTTGATAAGTGGGGATTCGTGGTTATTAGTGGTAAATAGTAGCGAAACTTGGGGTATTAGTGGTAAACTGTCTCATATCGGCCCTGGGGCTTTGTTATCAAGGAGTACGAAAAGCCGGATTATTCAAAAAGCCCAGGCCAAAGAAAGGACGGGAGGATGCCGAAACGAATACCCAGCGGTGAGCACCTCGTCAACCTCGACGGCAAAGGCCGCGTCGTCATCCCGGTATCCTTCCGCGACTACCTGAAAAAGGGTCTGGTGTTAACCCGCGGCTTCGAGGGAGGTATAGACGTAATCACTCCCGCTGACTGGCAAAAGCTGGAAGAAAGGTTGGAAGGGCTGCCTCTCACCGACCCCGACACCCGCAATTTCGTCCGTTTTTATTACGCTCCCGCCCAGAAAACGAAGCTCGACGGGCAGGGGCGGGTACTCATCCCGCCCTCGTTGCGCAGGTTCGCCGGCCTGACCGCGCGCGCCGTGATAACAGGGGTAATGGACCGCATCGAGATCTGGGACGAACAGCGCTTCTTCGATCACCTAGAGGAAACGCGCAACGCACCGTTCGTACCCGAATCGTTACGCGACATCGTTATTTAACGGAGCATGATATTGACTAGACTAACCGCTCACGAACCAGTTCTGTTGAACGAAGCGCTCGATTTGCTGAACGTCCAACCCGGAGGGCTCTACGTAGACGCTACCTTCGGTGGGGGCGGCCACACCCGGGGGATTGCCGAGCGCGGCGGACAGGTATTGGCTTTGGACCAGGATCCGGATGCCCACGCGCGTGTGGAGAGGCTCGGGGGAGTTGCCATCCGGTTCGTGGAGGCCAATTTCCGAGACCTGGAAGCCGTGCTCGCCGCCCAGGGCGCGCCGCCCGTCAACGGTATCCTCGCCGACCTGGGGGTATCCAGCTTTCACTTCGAAGATCCCAAGCGCGGCTTTAGCTACCAGCACGAGGGCCCTCTCGACATGCGCATGTCTGCAGAGGGCGTCACCGCGGCGGAGGTGGTTAATGAGCTCTCGGAGGCCGAGTTGGCTGAGATAATCTGGCGTTACGGCGAAGAGCGTCAGAGCAGGCGCATCGCCAAAGCAATCGTCGGCGCCAGGGAAAAAGCGCCCATAGAAACCACCACCCAGCTCGCTGAGATCGTGCGGCGCGCCGTAGGCTTCAGGCGCGCCGGGCACCCGGCCCGCAAGACGTTTCAAGCCTTGCGTATCTACGTCAACGACGAATTAGGCGCTCTAGAAGCACTTTTACGAGCCTCCGTCAGAGTGCTGCGGCCCGGTGGGCGGCTGGTTATTATCAGCTTCCACTCTCTAGAAGACAGGCTAGTCAAACACTTTTTGAGAGGAGAAGAACGCCTTAGAGTGCTGACCAAAAGGCCGATTAGCGCCTCTGAAGATGAAAGATCTCGCAACCCGCGCGCCCGCAGCGCCAAGCTGAGAGCAGGTGAGCGGCTATGAAAAGCGTCGCCGTTCGCTGGGGCTACGTCTATCTGATGATGCTGATAATCGTCGTCGGCATAGGATTCGTCGCGCAAAAGGAGCGCCGGCAACTCAGCGCCTATAAGGAGCAATACGAGCAGCTGGAGCAGGAACGAGTACGCCTTAGCATCGACTATCAAAAGCGCCTTTCCGACCGCGCCGTAGCCCGTTGGGCCGAAGACCACGGCATGATCCCCCTCAGTAAAGGCAGGTGGGCGGAGTGAACAGCGCCAGCATTCAGCGCGTCTGGGCGCTTACGGCGCTCTTCTTTATCTGGGCGGCGGCTCTAATTGCCGGCCTCGTCAGCATAGCACTACGCACACCGGTGACCACCTATTACTGGCCCAAACCCGTCGAAGCCGCACCCATTCTGGCGCCCCGCGGCGCAATCTACGCCGCCGACGGCACGCCCTTGGCCATAAGCCTGCAAAACGGCGACCGGGTATACCCAATGGGAGAGCTAGCCGGACAGGTTATAGGATACGTAAAAGGGCAGCGCAGTAAAGATGGCCACATCAACACCCGCCACGAAGAAAACGCCGGCCAAGCCGGAGCAGAGATGGCCTTTGAGGGTCAGTTGGCCGGCGGCGCGGACGTCTACCTGACGCTCGACCCGGCGCTGCAAACCTTCGCCGAAAACGCTTTATGGCCGGCGGTTAGCCAAAGCGGGGCCGAGTGGGGCACGCTGATAGCCATGGAGAGTTCTAGCGGCAAGTTGCTAGCCGTCGCCAACGCCCCGAAATTCAATCCCGACTCGCCGCGCGGCTCGCCCGCCAAAGACGCCAGGCTGACCAACTACGCCTTCGAGCGGCTGGTGGAGCCGGGTTCGACGATGAAGGCCCTCACCGCCGCTATACTCCTGCAGCAAGGGGCGGCTCGCATGCAGGACGTGGTAGAAGCCCCCATGACGCGACGGGTCGCCGATCGCAATATCCGCGACGTAGTCTATCACCCCGGCAAACTCAGCTTGGAAGGCGTGCTGGCCTATTCTTCCAACGTCGGGATGAGCACTTTCGTCGAGAGAATAGACGCTAAAACGTTGTACGAATATCACCGCAAGCTGCACCTCTTCGACGAAGACCTGCTGCCAGGGTTCAAAGTTTGGCGGCCCCTGCACAAAAAACTGCAGGACATCGGGGCCGTTGAGCTGGCTAATCTTTCCTTCGGCCAAGGCATCTCGGTTACGCCCTTGCACCTGGCGGCGGCTTTCAACGCCCTGGCCAACGACGGCGTCTGGCTGGAACCCACCCTGGTGGAGCCGCTGCGCGAAAGAAGCGGCCAGCGCATTTTCTCTCCTGAGGTCGCCCGCCAGCTGCGCAGAGTTCTCGCCAAACACAACGCCCCGCGCGCGCGCCTTAAGGGCTACTCCTTGGCCGGCAAGACCGGCACGGCGCAGATCTCTACCGGAAAGGGCTACAGGTCGTCTCAT
Source organism: Thermaceae bacterium (assembly GCA_026987375.1). Classification (GTDB taxonomy): domain Bacteria; phylum Deinococcota; class Deinococci; order Deinococcales; family Marinithermaceae; genus Oceanithermus. Next base: position 15,046 of record JALSMT010000071.1, read on the forward strand.
ACTTACGCCGCGCTCTACGCCGGCTTCATCCCAGCCACGAAGCCGCGGCTGACGGTTCTTGTAGTTTTATACAACCCCAAGACGTCTATTTTTGGCTCAAAAGTAGCGGCGCCGATTTTCCGCAATTTCGCCGAGCACGCTCTTGCCTACTGGGGAACCCCGCCGCATAGTTCCGGACTGGCCAGGAGTGAGTGAGTTGTGTATGATGTGTATATGACTCACACTCGTCTGCTGACACCCCGGCTCTTGGCCAGGGTAGTCGGCGGCAAGGCCAACGAAGGAGCGGCTAACGCCTCGGACGTAGTCTGGGACTCGCGCCTGGTAGAACCCGGCGCCGCCTTTTTGGCGCTCCCCGGCGAGCGACACCATGGCTTGGAGTTTATGGAAGAAGCCTTAGCAAGGGGCGCGGCGGCGATTATAGGCGGCCCGCGCGAACACCCCGCGAGCATAGAGGTAGACGACGCCGTGCAGGCGATGCAGAAATTGGCTGGCTGGCTGCGCGGCGGTTTTTCTGGGCGGCTGATAGCAGTTAGCGGTTCTGTCGGCAAAACTACCAGCAAGGAAGCTCTGGCCCACTCCTTGGGGTGGCCGGCGACGGCGGGCAACCTCAATACCCCGCCGGCCCTGACCAGGTTTTTTTGGCGACTGCAACCTAACGCCGCGGGGGCCGTGATTGAGCTGGGCGTAGACCGGCCCGGCGAGATGGCGGAGCTATTGTCATTCACTAGGCCCGATTTAGGGCTGCTGACCGCAATTGCGCCGACGCACCTGCAGCAATTAGGCAGCATAGAAGACGTAGCCAAGGAAAAGCTGGCGCTTTTGTCAGCCAGCAGACTGCGACTAGCGCACGTTGATACCCGCCGCTGGAACCTGCCTGAGGGTAGCAAAACCTACGGCTTCCGCCCCGAGGCCGACTTTAGCGCGCGGCTCGAAAAACTAGACTGCCAGGGAACCTTGATCAGCTACCGGGGTATGCAGCTGGAGATGAAAGCGCTGGGTACGGGCGCCGCCAACGCCGCCTTGGCCGCGCTGGCGGCCGCAGAGATGCTCGAGCTGGACACTTCAGCGGTTTTACAACGCCTCGAAACGTTCAGCAATCCGGCGCACCGCTTACAAGCACTGCGACGCGGCGGACGGCTCTGGCTAGACGACAGCTACAACGCCAGCCCCAGCGCGCTAGCCGCCTCCCTGGCGCTGCTCGCCAACTGCCCGGGAGAAAAGGGAGTAGTGCTGGGTACCATGCGTGAGCTAGGTCCGGAAGCGGAAAAATGGCACCTCTGGGCGGCAAAACAGGTGCGCCAGGCGGCAAGTAAGGCGCTGTTCGTCGGCGAGTACGCCGAGGTCATGGCGCGCGGCTGGCCAAACGCGCTGGCGGTAAACGACGCCGCGGCGGCGGCTGACGTGCTGGCGCAATGGTCGCGCGGCCTCGACGTCGTTCTTATCAAGGGTTCTCGGGCGCTACAGCTGGAAAGTTTGCTGGAGGTGCCCCTTGTCTAGGTTGTGGTTATTGCCAGTTCTCCTCCTCCTCGGCGGCTGTCTCCCGGGCGTTAGTCCCGGGAGGACGCCCGCCGAAACAAAGACGATAGTCTTCCCCGGAGGTTGGATACAAGGTCAGTGGGTCAAAGCTTGGGATGGCGAATTCGCGCTGGCGGCGGCGCCCTTGGCGGCGGACGCCAGAGACGACGTACTGGGCGTACTCTACCCGTACTCTTGGTTGCGCTACCGCAGCGGCCAGCTGCTCAGCGATGTTCATCTACCCTATAAAGGCCGCTGGCTGCACGCCCGCCCTCAGTGGATAGTAGGCCTGGAGCGCGGCCTCTACGACGAGTCAGACGGCTGGCTGGACTATCCGGCGACCGACGCGGTCAATACCGCTCGGGGCGTTTTTTGGGTTGGCAAGGAGGCCCTTTGGCGGAACCGCGAGAAACTTCTTGAGGGCTCGTTCGTCAGGGTCTTGTACCTAGACGGGCGCGTGCTGGCGCTAGAGAAAAACGACGCCGTATTCTGGCCCGGCGAAGAACGCATAGACCTGCCTGAGGACTGGAGCAAAGCCGACGCCGCCGAAGACCTCTACCTGCTGACGCCAAAGGGAGTGGTCAGGATGACGAGTAGCGGTTTTGTCGTGGGCCAATACCCGGGCAGTTTTGAGCAGATAGCAGTCTCACAAAATGGCGACGTCTGGCTGGCCAAGGATAACGAGGTATTGCACCTGAACAAGTACCTGGAGGAAGCATGGTAGCCGCAACAGCGCTGCTGAGCTGGTTTTTGGTTGGCGCACAAGTAGCCTTAATGCGTGCGCTGGGCGTTGGTAAGCAGATTCGCCAAGACGGACCGGCCAGCCACCTGGTCAAGGCCGGAACGCCCAGTATGGGGGGGATTGCCTTTACCTTGGCCGCGGCGGCGGTGTACTTCGGCCTGGGCGCTGACGGCCTGCGGCCCGTTTTTTGGCTGGCGCTGGGGTTCGGCCTGCTGGGGCTGGCGGACGACCTCGCCGGTCTGAGCGGCAGACCCCTAAAAGCTCGCGAAAAGCTGGCGGTGCAGTTCTTGCTGGCCCTGGTTTTCGCGGCCTACGCCATTCGCAACATCCATTACACCCCTTGGCCGGCCCTCGATTACACTCTCTACGTACTGGCGGTAGTGGCATACGCCAACGCCTTGAACTTCACCGACGGCCTCGACGGCCTGGCGGCCAGCGTTAGCGCCATCATTCTTCTGCCGTTCGTCTCCCTGGCGCTGGCGCAGGTGTTCATTGGCGCTTTACTGGGCTTCCTCTGGCATAACGCCCCGCGGGCGCGCGTCTTCATGGGAGACAGCGGCAGTCAGCTACTGGGGGCGCTGCTGGCGGGCGTTTTCATCGTCAGCGGCAAAGCCTGGTATCTGCCCTTGGCGGCGATTATCCCTACCGTAGAAATACTCTCGGTCATACTGCAGGTAGCATGGTTCAAACGCAGCGGCGGCCGACGCATCTTTCGCATGACCCCCATCCATCACCACTTTGAGCTCGGCGGCTGGGGCGAGGCCAAGGTAGTCTTCCGCTTCGCTGTAGTGACGGCGCTAGCCGTCGCGTTTTCCTGCCAGCTTTGGGGAGGTTGTCGTTGACGCTGGTGTTCGGCCTGGGACGCAGCGGCCTGGCGGTGCTGGAGTTTTTAGCCAGGCGCCGCCGCCAGGCGTGTTTTTATGACGACAATCCAAGGCCAAAAGACCTGCAGCGGGCCGGCGCTCTGGGGTTTTCTGCCTGTCAGGTAGAAGAAGGCCGTTTTAATACGGTGGTAGCCGCCCCCGGCGTGCCTATAGACCATCCCCTGCTGCGGAACCTGGCTAGGAACGGCGCTGAGATAATCGGCGAGGTGGAGCTGGCGTGGCGCAGCCGCCGCCTGCCGCTGGTAGGAATCACCGGAACCGCCGGAAAGACGACGACCACCGCCTTTACCGCTCAGCTGCTGCAACGCCGCGGGGTGCGCGCGCGGGCGGCGGGCAATATCGATCCGCCGCTGATAGCGGTGATTGACGATCCGCGCCTAGAGGCCGCGGCCGTCGAGCTCTCAAGTTTTCAGCTCGAGCGCATTACTCGCTTCGCCCCCGAGGTAGCCGTCCTCCTCAACCTAGGCACCGATCATATTGATCGCCACGGCAGCCTGGAGCGCTACCACGCAGCCAAGCTGCGTCTGCTGGAAAATCTGACGCCCGCGCACACCCTGGTCTATAACTCCGCCGACCCGCGCGTCGCCGCCGCCGCAGAACGTTGCGCGGCGGAAAAGGTGGCATTCGCAGCGGGCGGCACGCCGCGCCTCAGCAACGCCCGCGCCGCCGCCCGCGCCGCCGGAGCTCTCCTGCAAAAAATGGCCAGGCCGGCGAGCTACGAAGACCTGTACAACGAAGCGCTATCGCTGGCGGCGGTGCCGGGCCGCTTTGAAGAAGTAGGCAGGGTTAACGGCGTATCCTTTATAGACGACTCGATAGCAACCCGCACTCAGTCCGTACTGGCGGCGCTAAAGGCCGCGCCCGAACCGATAGCCTGGATTATGGGCGGCATGGACAAGGGCGCCGACCTCGACGAACTACTGCCGCTGGTGCGGCAAAAGGTGCGTGTAGTTTTGGCAGTGGGGCGCGACGGCGCGCGCATGGCCGAGCGTTTTGCAAAGGTCACCGAGGTAGTGGCGATAAACGAGGAGTCCGGTGAAGAAGCCCTGGCCGAGGCCATCGCCAGCGCCATGTCGCGGTTGCAAAGGGGCAGCGTTTTACTGGCTCCGCTGGCCACCTCGTTTGACCAGTTCGCCGACTACAAAGAACGCAGCCGCGTTTTTCGCAAACTGGTAAGCAGCATGGAGGGCGCCGGTGGATAACATTCTCCTGCTCGCACAGGCGCTGCTAATAGGGTTTTCCCTGCTGGGAGTAGCCTCCGCCGCCCCCGAAATGCTAGCGCGGCACCTGCTGACCCTGGCGGTGGCTACGGCGGGGACTATCGTCTTTGCGCTCATACCGCCGCGCTGGATAATTAGCGCGGCCAAGTGGCTGTTCTTTGCGGGTATCCTTGCTCTGCTTCTGGTGTTACTGGTGGGCAGCGGGCCCAGCGGTTACGAGGTCAAGCGCTGGTTGCGATACGGTTCTCTGTCTTTTCAGCCTTCGGAGTTCATGAAGATTGCCTTGGTCGCCTATCTGGCTTCTTTTTTTAGCCGCCGCGGTGTGGACTACCCGATAATTGGCCCGGTCTTGGCCATTGGCTTCGCCGCGGGCTTGATAGCCATAGAGCCAGACCTGGGAACCGCCTTATTCTTGGTGCTGCTGGCGACCTTCATCCTAGTTATAATCGGCGTACCGCTGCGGCGGCTGCTGGCGATAGGAATGTTGGTTTTCGTTGTACTGGCCAGCTTTAACGGGGCATTTTTGGAAAAACACAAATACATAGAGAAAAGGTACATAGCCTGGAAGTACATCAACCTCGACCCGCACCTGCTGGACGATATGGGCAAAGAGAAGGCGAAGGAAATAGTAGACAAAGCCCGTCAATCACAACATTCGCGCCTAATCCTGCGTGCTTCTGGACCCCTCGGGCACGGCCCCAGCGCCCCCTGGCCCACCACGCTGCCCGAGGCGCACAACGACATGATATTTACCACCATTACCTACGCCAGCGGCTGGTTCGGCGCTTTGATGCTGCTGCTGGCGTACGGCGTCATCTTTGCGCGCGGTCTGCAAATCGCCACGCGCAGCACCGGCGCGGTCAGCGTCATGGCGCTGGGGCTAACCGGCTACCTGACGGGTCAAGCGCTGATGAACATAACCGTGGCCACCGGCGTTCTGCCCGTTACCGGCATATCCTTGCCGCTGGTAAGCACCGGCGGCAGCTCGCTCTTGATCGCCGCGGTGGCGCTGGGACTGTTGCATGCTACGTCCAGGCAGGCCCTAGCGAAGGAGGCCCCGTGAGGATCGCGGTAACCGGAGGCGGCAGCGGCGGGCACATCTTCCCTGCCCTGGCGGTAGCCGAACGCCTGCGTGAGTTGGGCCACGAAGTCTCTTACGTCGGCGCCAGAGGGGGCATGGAAGAAAAACTGGTTCCTGAAAGCGGCGTACCCTTCTTTGCGCTACCGGCCGGAAAGTACAACAGGCGCACATTGCAGCCGCGAGAAGCTTACAAGGCCGTCAGCGGCCTCTTCGCCGCCAGGAGACTGCTAGCCCGAATCAAACCGCAGGCGGTCTTGAGCAGCGGCGGCTTCGCCGGTTTTCCACTGGCTATGGCGGCTGAATTTTCCGGCGTGCCGGTAGTCATACTCGAGCAAAACGCGGTCTTAGGACTCGCTAATCGCTGGCTTAGCGGCCGCGCTGCCAAGATCGCGCTGGCGGTAGAAGTGGAGCTAGGCAAAAAGCTCAGGCAAAAAAGTATAGTGGTGGGCATGCCCGTCCGCGAGTCAAGGATCGAGCCCTCGCTAGCGCGCCGACGCTTGAGCCTCGACCCGCGTCTGCCGCTGCTGCTGGTGATGGGCGGCAGCCAGGGCTCGCTGGCGCTCAATCGCACCCTGCCCAAACTGCTCGAGCCCCTGCTGGACCGTTGGCAGGTACTGCATCAGACCGGCCAAAGAGGCTACCAGGAAACCCTTGATATCGCCCACGGACTCCCCAACTACCATTTAGCGCCGTTCGTAGACGCGCCGCTGGCCTGGTCGGCGGCCGACGCCGCCATAACCCGCGGTGGGGCAATGACCCTGGCCGAAGGGGCCTTTTACGGGGTCCCCCTGCTAATCCTCCCCCTGCCGCGGACCGTTGACGGCGGCGCCCAAGAAAGAAACGCCCGGTTTTACGCGAGTCGCAACGCCGCCTTGTCGGCGTCACAGGACGACCGGGCGGCTATCAGCGCCGCCATTGGTAACCTAGACGACCCCGATAAGAGGCGTCTCCTGCAAAAGGCCATTTCAGAGCTCTCGCCCGCGGGCGCCCGCGAAAGGCTGACCAATCTTCTCTTAGAGGTGGCCCGTTGAAACACGTTCATTTCATGGGAATCGGCGGCGTTGGTATCAGCGCCCTGGCTTACGTGCTGCAGCAAGAAGGCTGGCGCGTTTCCGGCTGTGACGCCTCTCCCACCCAGTTAGCGCTGCGGCTCAGCGAAAGAGGAATAAAGGTTTATACAGGGCACTCCGCCGCTCATCTCCAGGGGGTAGACATGCTGGTCGCCTCCAACGCCCTTCCCGAAAATCACCCGGAGATAGTGGAAGCCGACAGGCTGGGAATAGAAAGACGCGCCAGAATGCAGGTGCTGGGCGATATCCTCTCGCGCGGTTCTTCCATTGGTGTGAGCGGAACCCATGGCAAGACGACCACCACCTCGATGCTGGCGCACATTTTCACCGCTCTCGGCGCTGACCCGGTCGTGCTGGTCGGAGCAGTCGTGCCCGGTCTGGACGGCAACGTCCGCTGGGGCGATGGTCTTTACCGGATAGCCGAAGTGGACGAGTCCGACCCCCGCATCGCCGACGTGTCCGTAAACCTGGCGGTGATTACTAACCTGGAAGACGATCACGTCGCCCCAGACGGGGACGGTCGCAAGACCTATCACGGCAGCCGCCAGGAACTCGAGCAGGCCATGCGTAGCTACGCCGCCAAGGCCGGGCGTGTTCTCTATAACGCCGACTGGCCGGTGTTGGAAGACCTCAGCAAAGGGCTCGAGCGCGTCGGCTACGGTCTAAACTCCGGTCACTACCGCGCGACGCGGATAGAGCTAACGCCGGGCGGCTCGGCCTTCGACCTAACCATCGGACAGCACTCCGCCTGCAAAGTAAAGCTGGCCGTGCCGGGCCGCCACAACGTCGAAAACGCGGTTGCAGCCCTGGCGGTCGCCCACTTGGAGGGCTTCGACATGCAGACCGCAGCGGCGGCGCTGGCGGACTTCGGCGGGGCCGCCAGGCGCTTTGAAACTTTGGGTTACCTCAACGGCGCCCAGGTGGTAGACGATTACGCCCACCACCCCACCGAGGTGAAGGCGGCGCTGGACGCAGCGGGCTTCGCCGGTAAACGCCTGCGCGTCGTCTTCCAGCCACACCGCTACCTGCGCACCAAAGAGATGTGGCCGCGCTTCGCCGAGGCCCTGATGGGGGGGGACGAAGTCTGGGTACTCGACGTCTACCCAGCCGGGGAAAAACCTATCCCCGGCGTGAGCGGCGCGCTCATAGCCAAGAGAATGAAAGAGCTGGGTCACAACAACGTTCACTTCAGTGACTGGGAAAGCGTTTTAGAGGCGTTGCGCTCGACGGCGAGTTCGGGCGACCTAGTGTTGACCATGGGAGCGGGCAACGTCCGTCAACTGGGGTTGTCTCTCTTGGAGGAGCAAGGGTGAGGGTGGAAAAGCGCAACCTGGCGGAGTTCACTACCCTGGGTGTCGGCGGCCCCGCGGAGGTTTGGACCGTGGAAAACGAAGGAGACCTGGCGAAGGCCGTCAGTAAACCCTTCCGCATCCTGGGTAACGGCTCCAACCTGCTGGTGTCCGACGAAGGCGTGAGCGAGAGGGTGATCCGGCTCGGCGGCGTTTTCGCGCAGGGCGACCTGGGCAGTGTGCGCGGCGACCCTCACCTGACCCCCTGGATAGGCGCGGGCGTGCTGCTGCCTAGCCTGGTGCAAGAAGCCTTGAACAAGGGGCTTTCGGGGCTCGAGCCCCTGCTGGGCATCCCCGCCAGCATAGGCGGCGCGGTGCGCATGAACGCAGGCACGCGCTTTGGGGCCATCGCCGACGTCTTGGAGGCCGTGGAGATTTTTCACGACGGCGCCTTCGTCGTCTGCGCCCCCGAAGAACTATCCTTCGCTTACAGGCAAAGCCGTCTTCCGGCGGGCGCGGTAATCAGCCGCGTGCGCCTGCGTTTGCGGAAAAAATCACAGGATGAGATAGCCTCCCTTTTGGCGCGGGTGGACTCCGCTCGCAAAGGACAACCCAAACGCAAGAGCGCCGGCTGCGCCTTCAAAAACCCTCCCGGCGACTCGGCCGGGCGCTTAATAGACGCGGCGGGACTAAAAGGACTCAGCCGCGGCAAGGCCGAAATCAGCCTAGAGCACGCTAACTTTTTCATAAACCGCGGTGGCGCCAAAGCCAAGGACTTCTGGGAACTGGTCACGGCGGTAAGAGAGCAGCTGCCGCTAGAATTAGAATGGGAAATATGGGGGGAGCTTTCTTGAGTCGCCTAATTCTGCTGGCTTTGCTGGCGGCGCTGCTTTACGTCGCCAGCTTGGTCGTCTTACCGGTAGAAGAGGTGCGGATTGTGGGCGTTCACCACCTCAAAGAGACTCAGGTAGAAAACGCCGTAGGCGTCTACCCCGGCGATCCCTGGCTGTGGGTCGGCTCCTCCAAGCTGACCACTTTGCTGAAAAACCCCTGGGTTCTGAGAGCCAGTCTCAGCCGCCCCAAAGTAGGGCTGGTCGTCGTCAAGCTCGTTGAGCGCGAAGCGGTGGCCACGCTGACCACGCCCCAGGGAAAAGTCGGCCTGGCGGCAGACGCCACGCCGCTCCCCGGCGCAAAACCCGTAGGCCCTTTAATCAGCGGTTTTGGGCGGAATAGGCTGCGCGAAGCTCTGCAAATAGCCGCCCTGCTGCCGGCGGCTGAGAGTATCAGCTACGACCCGACCGGTTTTACCGTAAACTGGGAAGGTAGGCGTCTTTGGATCCGCAGCGTCAGCAAATTGCGGGCCTGGTTGTCGCGCGTAAATATGATGCATGGTAAAGACATTGCCATATACTCCTGGGGGGTGAGTGTCCGCCAATGAGCGAACGTATTATTGTTGGGCTTGACGTAGGAACCACCAAAGTTTGCACCGTCATAGGCGAACTCAGCGAAGACGGTATTCTCGACATTATCGGCGAAGGCACCGTGCCTTCCCAGGGCATGAAGCGTGGCGCCGTAGTCAATCTGGAAAAAACGACCGAAGCCATCCGCGCCAGCGTCAAGCTCGCCGAGCGGGTGGCGGGAGTGCCTATTAGCGAAGTTTACGTCGGCATCGCCGGTCCACACGTCAAGAGCGTCACCAGCCAAGGCTTGGCGGCTATCCGCCGCGGGCACAGCATCAGCGGCGCCGACGTCGAAAGGGCCATAGAACAGGCCAAGGCCTACCCTTTTGACGGCGACTACGAGTTGATCCACGCTCTCCCCTTGGAGTATCGCGTCGACGCGCAAGAGGGCATAAAAGACCCCTTGGGCATGGCCGGTGTGCGCCTGGAGGTAGACGTCCACCTAGTATCCGCCGCCAGCGGCCCCCTCACCAACCTAAAGCGCGCCGTCAACGCCGCCGGGCTAGACATAGCCGGGCTGGTGTTGCAGTCTTACGCCTCTGGACTGGCGGTTTTGAACCCAGAGGACAAGGAGGGAACAGTGCTGCTGGTAGACGTCGGCGGCAGCACCTCCGACGTCGCCGTTTTCAAAAACGGCCAGTTGGCGCATTCTTCCGTCATACCGCTGGGAGGCGAGCAGGTTACCAGCGATATCGCCCAGCTCCTCAAGATTCCCGCGGAAGAGGCCGAACGCATTAAGAAAAAGTACGGCGCCGCCCTTGTGGAGATGGCCGACCCCGACCTTATGCTGGAGATTAACCAAGACGGCAATCACGTGCGCGACGTTCCGGCTCCGGAGCTGGCGCACTACATCAGGCCGCGGGTACGCGAGATCCTCTTGCTCGCCCGCGCCTCGGTAGATGACGAATTCGGGCCGCTGGAGCTGGCCGTCAACCGCGTAATCCTCACTGGCGGCTCCGCCCTCTTGCGCGGGTTGGAAGAGTTAGCCTATCAGGAATACCACCAGCCGGTGCGGCTGGGCAGGCCCGAGGGGCTTTCCGGCCTGACCGACGTAGTCGCTTCGCCGGCGCACTCCACGGCCGTAGGCTTGGTGAAGTTCGGCAGTACCTCTAAACCCTCCCCGCAGTCAGCGACTCTGCGCCGCCTAAGGCCGCGGACTAGCAAACAAAGCGACTCCGACGCTGGCATCTGGGAAAAAATAAAAGGGATCTTCGAAAACTTCTTCTAGGAGGCGGTAGATGTTAGGTGCAACCATAAAAGTAATCGGCCTGGGAGGCGCGGGTAACAACGCCGTCAACCGCATGATCGAGTCCGGGCTACACGGCGTCGAGTTCATCGCCGCCAATACCGACGCCCAGGTGCTGGCGCGCTCACTGGCAGACATTCGCATACAGATGGGTGAAAAGTTGACCCGCGGCCTGGGCGCGGGAGCCAATCCGGAAATCGGCGAGAAAGCCGCCCTGGAAACCCGCGACCTCATCGCCGAAAATCTCGACGGCTCAGACATGGTCTTCATCACCGCGGGCATGGGCGGCGGCACCGGCACCGGCAGCGCGCCCATAGTGGCGGAGATAGCCCGCGAAATGGGCGCTCTCACCCTGGGAGTAGTGACCCGCCCCTTCAGTTTTGAAGGACCGAAGCGGCGGCGCGTAGCCGAAGAAGGAATCAAGCGCTTGCGCGAGCGGGTGGACGCCATGGTCGTCGTCAACAACGACAGGTTGTTAGCGGCCGCCGATAGCAAGAAAATTGCGCTACGGGAGGCCTTCTTGATGGCCGATCGCGTTCTGTATCACGGCGTCAAGGGCATCTCGGACGTTATCCATGCCCCCGGCGAGATCAACGTGGACTTCGCCGACCTGCGCAACATGCTCTCCGGCGCCGGGCAGGTGCTGATGGGGATTGGAGCCGGTCGCGGCGAGAACCGGGTTCAGGAAGCCGCCGACAGCGCCATTTCTTCTCCCCTGCTGGATCGCACCATCGAGGGAGCCAAGCAGGTGCTGCTCAACGTGGTCGGCTCGCAAGACCTTACCCTGGCCGAGGCTATTGAGGTGGCCGACAAGGTGCGCGGCGCCACCGGCATTGAAGACGTCGACATCCTTTACGGTATCACCTACGACGACCGCGCCTCCGACGAGATGCGGATAGTCCTCATCGCCTCGGGGTTCTCCGACGCTACGGTAATCTCCGCCAGCGGCGACGGCAGCGGCGGCGGCGCTTTCGACCCCAACGACCTGGAAATTCCCGCCTTCATTCGCTACGGTGACGAAGGCCCCGGTCGCCCCTAGCAGCCCTTCGCAAACGCACTAACGACCGCAAAGCACACCAGCGGTCGTTAGTGAATAACTCTATCTTCTCTAGAAGCCGCAGTTGAAAGGCCGGAGGAGTCTGAAGCGTCCGGGTGCTACCTTTTCGAAAAGTTCGGAGTTGCCTCCTGGATTGCCCTTCCGGTGCTTGTCCAAAAAAGCTTGGCACGTACCCTCCCCCAATCCAGGGCATGCCCGTCTGAAGTCTTTCCTGGAAAAGGGTTCGGAGAGCTTCCCGCTATTTACCGCCTTCACGACCGCCGAATAAACTTCGTGAGCTATTTCTCCCACCACCACGTGGTTGGGTTTCCCCTGCAAGCTCAAGCGTCCTTACCGTGGCAGTACTTGTACTTCTTACCGCTGCCGCACCAGCAGGGGTCGTTGCGCCCGATCTTCTTCTTGGGCTCCTTGCGGTGGGTCTTTTCGGCCTTAGGATCCGCAGCGGAACTCGTGGTTTGCTGCGCAGCCTCCGTCGGCTTGTCAGGCATGGGCAGGTAGACCTGCGGTTTCTGCGGTTCGGCCTCGACCTTGAGCCTGAAGAAAAACTTGGCCGACTCGCTCTTGATGTGAGCTATCATCTCGTTGAAAAGGCGCGTAGCCTCAAACTTGTACTCTCGGAAGGGGTCTTTTTGCGCGTAAGAGCGCAGGCCGATACCTTGCCGCAGGACGTCTAGATTGTGCAGGTGCTCCTTCCAGTCGGCGTCAACGATGCTGAGGATGACGAAGCGTTCCACCGCCCGCATCACCGGTGGGCTGAGCTCCTCTTCGCGCTGCTCGTAGTAAGCGAGGGCTTGTTCGACTATTTTGTCCACCGCCGTCGCCGGCTCGAGCTTGCGCAGAGATTCGAAATCGAAGTCTTCGAAGGCGGGAACAACGTCTACCAGAGCAGCCTTAAGGCCGTTCAAGTCCCAGTCGTCGCGGTGAATCTGCGGGTTGAGGTAGTTTTCGGCGATGGCGGCGACGGTATCTTCCACCATGGCCAGAGAAGACTCCCGCACCTCCTCGTCTTTGCCTAGGAGCACCATGCGCCGCTGCTCGTAGACGACCTCGCGCTGGCGCGCCATGACGTCGTCGAACTGCAGCAGCTGTTTACGGGTGCCGAAATTGCGGTCTTCTACGCGCTTTTGCGCTCGCTCGATAGCGCCGGTGACCATCTTGTGCTCGATCGGCTCCGAATCGTCGAAGCCCATGCGGTCGAGCATTGCCACCACCCGCTCCGAGGCGAAAAGGCGCATTAGTTCGTCGTCGAAGGAAACGTAAAACCGGCTCTCGCCAGGGTCGCCCTGCCTGCCGCTGCGACCGCGCAGCTGATTGTCAATGCGGCGCGACTCGTGCCGCTCAGTACCGATGATCGCCAAGCCGCCCAGCTCTTTGACCTTCTGCTCGTCGATCTTGGACTCTTCGCTGATCTTTCTGATCTCGGCTATGGTCTCGTCGGGTACTTCCAGTTCTTTAGCCAGCTTACGGGCCTCTTCCATCTCGCCCTGGATGACCTTCTTGACAAAAACCTCGACCTGCCACTCATAGCGGTCCAGACCCTGCTTTTCCAAGATGTTCTTGGCTATTTCCTCGGGGTTGCCGCCCAGCTTGATGTCGGTGCCGCGGCCGGCCATGTTGGTGGAAATGGTAATCGCGCCGGAGCGGCCCGCCTGGGCCACGATGTCCGCCTCTTTTTCGTGATACTTGGCGTTGAGAACCTGGTGTTTGATGCCTTTGCGTATCGTCTCGAGCGTATGCACCGCAAAGCGCAACTCGCGCCAGGCGTCCTTAACGGCTCCGGGAGCGCCCGCCACCAGCTCCTCGAACTCGTCGAGGGCGCTCTCTCGCAAATTAGCCGGCCTAGCCAGCAGCTTGCCCAGCTTTTCCCATTCGGGACCCGACTGCTTTTTGGCGGCCTTGGTGAAGATGCCGGCTCGCATCTCGACGCGCGGCAGGTAATAGCGAGGCTCGCGCATCATCGCCGAGAGGCGCTCGGACTTGTCTATGTTGATGGTGCCCACCAGCACCGGCTGACCCTTTTCATAGCGGGCGGCTATTTCTTCTACCACCGACATGAACTTGCCCTGCTCGCTGCGGTAAACGACGTCGGCATGGTCCTGACGGATAACCGGCTTGTTGGTGGGAACCACTATAACGTCCATGTCATAGATTTCTTGGAACTCTTTTTCTTCGGTCTTGGCTGTGCCGGTCATGCCCGCGGTCTTGTCGTACTGGCGGAAGAAGTTTTGGTAAGTAATGGTGGCCAGAGTCTGGTTCTCGCGCTCTATCTTGACGCCTTCCTTGGCTTCTATCGCCTGGTGCAGCCCTTCGCCAAAGCGCCTGCCGGGCATCAAGCGGCCAGTGAATTCGTCTACGATGATTACCTGGCCGTCTTGAACGATGTAGTCCTGGTCTATGTGGTAAAGGTCCTTGGCTCGCAGCGCCTGAATTAGCATGTGAGCCTTTTCCATGTTCTCCGGGCTAAAAAGTCCGGGGATGCCCAGAAGCTTCTCGGCGCGCTCGATGCCGCGCTCGGTAAGCTGGACGTGACGCTGTTTTTCTTCGATGGTATAGTCTCCGGTAGGTTCTTTGTCCTTCTCGCCCGGCTCGGGCTTTATGCCACGCTCCAGCTTTTTCGCCACCTCCGCCATTTTGTAGTAGAGATCGGTGGCCTTCTCGGCCGGACCGGAGATTATGAGCGGTGTGCGCGCCTCGTCGATGAGGATGGAGTCAACCTCGTCTACTATTGCGTAGTGAAGCGGGTTTTCGTGGCGCAAAACCAGCTGATCGGGACTGAGCGACATGTTGTCGCGCAGGTAGTCAAAACCCAGTTCTGAGTTGGTTACGTAGGTAACGTCGGCCAGGTAGGCGTCGCGCCTCTGGGGGGGCGTAGTGTCGTGCTGAATAACCCCGACCTTGAGCCCCAGGCCGTGGTATACCGAGCGCATCCACTCGGCGTCACGGCGGGCCAGGTAGTCGTTAACGGTCACCAAGTGAACGCCCTTACCGCTGAGAGCGTTGAGGGCCACGGGCAGCGTGGCTACCAGGGTCTTGCCCTCGCCCGTTTTCATCTCGGCGATGCGGCCTTCGTGCAGCACCGCTCCGCCAACGAGCTGAACGTCATAGGGGCGCAATCCCAGATAGCGCTTGGCTGACTCGCGGGCTAGGGCGAAGACCCAAGGCAACATCTCGTCGAGAGGCTTGCCGTTGGCGTGCTGCTGGCGGGCTTCGGCGTAGGCGGCGGCAAGGTCTTCTATCTTGCCGACCTCCTCCTCCAAAGCGTTGGTCGGCTCTACGACCTGCCTGAAGTAACGCTGTACTTCACGGTCGTTGTTGTCAAAGAGTTTTTTGAGAATACCCAGCATAACTTATCGCATTCTAAGCGTTAAGTATGAGAAGGGCCAACTTTTCCCTATTCCCCAAGGGGCAGATACGGCATTGCTTCCACGTCGTAGCCGGAATAGGGGCGGCCGGTCTGATAAGCCCGCCATGCCGCTAGGGCGATCATGGCGCCGTTATCGGCGGTCAGCCCGAGGGGCGGCAGGTGAACTTGCAGGTCGCTCGCCGCCAGGCGGCTGCGCAAAAGGGCGTTGGCGGAAACTCCCCCCGCGACTATGACGCGCTCCCTGCCTAAGTCTGCGGCGGCGCGCTCGAGCGTCCCCAGCAAAGAAGCGACGGCGACTCGCTGGAAAGAAGCGGCAATGTCGGCGGCAGCGTAACCCTCAGCAACAAAGCGAATAGCCGCGGTTTTCAGACCCGAAAAGCTGAAGTCGTAACCGGCCCTTCCCCGCATCGGCACCGTAAACGGCACGGCCCTTTCGTCACCCTCTCGCGCCAGCCTCTCTATCTGCGGTCCTCCCGGATAGCCCAGACCCAGGCTGCGCGCCACTTTGTCAAAGGCTTCTCCGGCGGCGTCGTCTCTGGTCGCCCCCAAAAGGCGATACTCCCCCCAACGAGGCATGTCGAAAAGGTGGGTGTGCCCGCCCGAAGCTATCAGCACCAAAAAGGGCGGCTCTGCCTCCGCGGCGCCGTAAAGCGCCCCGTGGATGTGGCCTTCGAGGTGGTGAATCGCGTAAAAAGGGCGACCCAGGCCCCAAGCCAGACTCTTGGCGTAAGTGAGGCCTACCAGCAAAGGCCCCACCAAACCGGGACCCCTGGTGGCGGCCAGCAGATCTATTTCGTCCAACCGCAGGCCGGCCCCTTTGAGCGCCTCGGCCACCAGGTCGTCCAAGACCGATACGTGCTCGCGGCTGGCCAGTTCCGGCACCACCCCGCCGAACTGTTCGTGCAGCGGCGTTTGCGAAGCCACCACGTTTGCAAGCACCTTACCGTCCGCAACGACGCCTACGCCAGTATCGTCGCAGCTGGTTTCTATCGCCAGAATCCGCACTCCTCCACTCTAGCCCGCTGGTGCTATCATGTAAATTCCGTGGAGCTCGACACCTACCATACGATCAGCTGGCTTGCCACACCGCACGGCCCGCTGGCTCACAAGCCGGGCGCCACCGCGGTTGCCGACCCGCTATACCGCCTGCTCGCTAGAACCATCCGCGTTCGCGGTGCGGTCCTCGACCTCAACCCGGGAATAGGCGTCGCCAGCTTGGCGGCCTCGTCGCAGGGGGCCAGTGTCAGCGCCTGGGAGGAACGCAGGCCGATGCTGCGCGCGCTGCAAGCCAGCGCCGCACGCCACCGGGGTCTGCGAGTAGCAGCAAGGCTTCCCTGGCGGGTCAGCGAGGGCACGTTCGACGACGTGATTCTCGTTATCGGGGCGGAACGCGGCAATGACTGGGTGAGGCTGCAGATAGCTTCCGCCGCTTTCGCCCTGCGGCCCGGTGGCGCGCTGTGGCTGGCGGGGTCGAAAAAGCAGGGCTTTGAACGCTACTTTAGCTGGGCTCAGGAAGCCTTGGGCGGCGCAGAAATCGTAGCCCGCGATAAGGGCCTGCGGGTCGCGAGGCTGCGCAAAAACGGCGACGCCGCCGAGCCCTTAGTCCGACTGCGGAGCTTCGAGGCGGTAGTGCGCGGCCGCAAATACCGCTTTACCGCCCTGCCGGGCGTCTTCTCAGCGGGCGAACTGGACCCGGGTTCAGCGGCGCTAGTGGAGGCGCTGCCGCAAAAAGTAAGCGGCCTGGAAGTGCTTGACCTCGGCGGCGGTTACGGCGCCCTCAGCCTGCCGCTCGCCGCCGCAGGAGCGCGAACGACACTGCTGGAAAGCAGCCTGGCGGCGGTGGAAAGCAGCCGCCTCAACTTTGATCGCGCGGGGCTAGCAGCAGAGATTCTGCACTCCGACGTAGACGAAGCGTTGCCCGCGCAGAGGCTATATGATATAGTGGTATCAAACCCCCCGTTTCACGTTGGGGGTCGCGTTGTTTTGGACGTAGCAGAGGCTTTCGTGGCCGCGGCGCATGCTCACTTACGACCTGGAGGTCGGTTCTATCTGGTGGCAAATCAATTTCTAAAATACGAAGTCTGGATGCGCAAGCTCTTCAGCGACGTGCGCCTGCGCGTCGTCGCTGGTTACAAGGTAATTCAAGCAAGTAAGTAAAAGCGACTCGGCAACTGGCCGTACTCCCCGGAGGTGACCCGCTTGAGCAAGAAGATCGAAGACAAACCCGTCGCCGTGCTGCGCGAAAACGACAGCGAAGCCGAATCCAAAGCCAAGACTGACAAAAAGAAAACTCCTTTAGCGAAAAGTCGCAAAACGAAGCCGGAGTCTAAGAATAGCGGCAAAGCAACCACCAAAGCGGCAGGTTCTGGCGTCGCGGCAAAGACTGCGAACGCTAAAAAGAAACCGTCTGTCAGCGCTAGCGCCGTCAGCAAAAGCGCGGCGGCGCGCAAGAAAAGCGCCAAAACGGAGAGCGCAAAAAAGGCCCAAAGCAAGGAGGGATCCGGCAGCGCTAAAGCAACCGGCAAAACTGTAAACTCGAGCAAGAAAGCACCCGACGCCCGCAGCAAAAAGGCGATCGCAAAAGAGACTGCGGCCGCCGCTATAGGCGCAGACGTCAGCGACAAAGCCGCCTCGGCTAAAACCAAAGCGCCCCGTAGCAAAAAGAGCACCGACTCCACCGCAAAGGCTGTAAAACCCGCCGGGGAGAAGGCCCCCAAAAGCAAGAAGGCGGAGAGCCCCAGCAAAGGCGCCGCCAAGAAGAAAAGTTCCGCCCAAGAGGGCTCCGAAGAAGCCGTCGCGCCCGTCAAGGAGGCCACGGCGAAGGAAAAAGCCCCCCCTAAGAAGAGCAGCGGGGCAAGCACGGCGGGCAAGAAGAAAGCCGCCAAAACGACCGCTAAGAAGAAAAGCGGCAAAAGCGGACAAGCCGTCGAAGAGAGCCCCGAGGCGATTACCGAAGGGGCGATTACCGAAGAGGTGATTCCCGACGAGGTAATAGAATTGGAGGAACCGCTCGATCTGGCGGACGAGGCCATCGTAGCCGACGAGGAGGCAGAAACCGCAGAAGAAGTGGTGAAGCCGGCTAAAAAAACGGCTAAAAAAACGGCTAAACCGGCGGCGCACGCCCCGATAACCACCCGCGTTTCGACTTCGGACCCGGTGCGCCAGTACCTGCACGAGATAGGCCAGGTTCCGCTGCTGACCCTGGAAGAGGAAATAGACCTGGCGCGCCGCGTCGAAGACGGCGAGGCGGCGGCCGAGCGGCTGGCCGAGTTTAGCGGCCTAGAGCCCGACCTGATCAAGAAGGTCATCCGCGCTCAGGTGCGCCACGGCGGACTAGTGCCGCACATTCCCGGCTATGAGAGCGAGCAGGTGGACCAAGACACCATTGAGGCGGTAGACAAGCGCCTGCGCGCTCTCCCCAAGCAGCAGAAACGCTATCTGCACATCGCCCGCGACGGCGAAGTGGCCCGCCAGCACTTAATTGACGCCAACCTGCGCCTGGTCGTCTCCATCGCTAAGAAATACACCGGCCGCGGCCTATCTTTTCTCGACCTGATTCAGGAAGGCAACCAGGGCCTGATACGCGCCGTGGAAAAGTTCGAGTATAAGCGGCGCTACAAGTTCTCTACTTACGCCACTTGGTGGATTCGTCAGGCCATAAACCGCGCCATCGCCGATCAGGCGCGCACCATCCGCATCCCTGTGCACATGGTGGAAACGATAAACAAGCTGACCCGCACCGCCCGTCAGTTGCAGCAAGAGCTAGGGCGCGAGGCCAACTACGCCGAGATCGCCGACGCCATGGGGCCGGGCTGGGACGCCAAGAAGGTCGAAGAAACCTTCAAGATCGCCCAGGAGCCGGTCAGCCTGGAAACGCCCATCGGCGACGAGAAAGACTCTTTCTACGGAGACTTCATCCCCGACGAACACCTGGTAAGTCCGGTGGACTCGGCGGCGCAGAGCCTGCTCTCCGAAGAGCTGGAAAAGGCCCTCAGCAAGCTGAGCGAGCGCGAAGCGATGGTTCTCAAGCTGCGCAAGGGTCTGATAGACGGCCGCGAGCACACCCTGGAAGAAGTGGGCGCCTACTTTGGCGTGACGCGCGAGCGTATACGCCAGATAGAAAACAAGGCGCTGCGCAAACTCAAGTACCATGAATCGCGGACGCGCAAGCTGCGCGACTTCTTGGACTAGCCATGGAGCGGTTAAGCCCCGCTGAAACAGCCTCCCTGCTGCCCTATCCAGAGCTCGCAAGCGTCATTGCCGCGACTTTGTCGGACTGCCGCGCAGGCAGGGTGGTCGCCCCGCGAGACGTCTCCTACCGGCTGCCGGGCGGCGCTACGCTTCTACTCAAGACCGCCTGGGACGATAACATTGGCGTTCTCAAGAGGGTCAGCGTGCACCCGCGCAACGCCGACCGCTCCTTGCCGCTGGTGCGCGCCGAGGTAACGGTCTTTGACGTCTCCAGCGGTGAACCTTTGCTGCTCCTCGACGGAGAAACGCTCACCGCCAGGCGCACCGCGGCGCTCTCGCTGCTGGCCGCCCAAACCCTCGCCCTCGGCGAGGTGCGCACTCTTCTCGTCATTGGTACGGGGGTCCAGGCTCGAGCCCACCTGGAAGCCTTCGCACACCTGCACCCTCATAACGTCTACGTCTACGGCCGTACCTTCTCACGCGCCGCCGCGCTGGCGGCCTATGGCAGACGCCTGGGGCTGAACTCCCAAACCGTACCCTGGCCGGATAAAGCGGCCGCCAGCGACGTCATCGTCGCCGCCACCAGCAGCCCTCAACCGGTGGTCCCGGAGAACGCGGCCGAAAAAAGCCTGGTCATCTCGGTGGGCAGCTTTACCCCTGAGATGGCGGAAGCGCCGCCGCAGCTCGTCAAACGCTCACGCGTCTACGTGGACACCCTCGCGGGCGCTAAAGAGAGCGCCGGCGACCTCATCCAGGCGCAGGTTGACTGGAAAGACGTCACCCCCTTGGCGAAAGCCCTGCGCGCGCCGCGCCCGCACTCCGGCCCCATCTTCTTCAAGAGCGTCGGCTCAGGACTATTCGACCTGGCGGCCGCCAGGCTGGCCTATGGAATGAAGAGCACCTGATAGATAAGTTTGGGAGTTTCCGTCGTCCAGATGTCGTCCGCGGCGACCACCGCCACCACCACGTTGCTGGTCAGCTCGCTTATCTGCGCCTGGAAATCGGCAATGACCGCACCGGATAGGTTGGCCGAAGAAACCTTCTCAGGTAGAATACCCGCTTTAAGAAGACGCTCAAACGCCTTCTCGCGCAGGGTCTCCAGCGCCCCGCGAACGCGCTCTGGCTGCTCGCGCGGGGGCGGCAGTTCGCGCAGGGCGATGACCTGCCCAATGCCGAAACGTTTTTGCTTGGGAACGAAGCGTACGCTCAGCAAAACCTTACCGTCGGTAGAAACCCCCTCGGCTCGAGCCTGAATAATTCCGGGGTAACGCCAGTCGGCGGTAGCCATATTCTCCGGCACCAGCGTACCGCGAAAGCCCTCCACCCTGGCCTGCATCTCGGCGTCGTGCAAGACGCTGCGCAGCTCATTGTCCAGAGAGCCTCCGCGCCACATGGCCTCAGCCAAGACCGTATTCTTGAGCTTCTGGCTTATCTGCTTGCTAAAAACTTCCAGCCCTTGCTGCATGGCGCTGCGCTCCCTGGCCAGGCGCTGTTCGTCTTGCTTGAGCTTGTAAATCTGCGCGCGCGAAGCGTCCAGCTCGTCCTGCAGGTCGCGATAGGCGGCCTGCAAAGCGGCTTTCTGCCCCTCCAAAGCCTTGCGTTCGGCGTCGAGGGTGGTAACGTCTCCCAGCAGACGCTGCTTTTCATTTTCCAGCAGCTTGATCTCTCCCTGGATCTCGTCAACCTTCTTCTGCGCCTTCGCCAAGGCGATCGCCGCCGCCTTGGACTTCTCTTGGGCGTTCTTGGAACGCAGCATCGCCTGCAACTCCGTTTGTTTGAGCTTCTCCAGCTCGCCCAGCAGGTTTACCTGGTTTTCTTGCAGGGCGTCGAATTCATTCTCCAGCTCCTTACGCTCGCTGTTAAGCTCCTCTACCTCGGCGCGCACCTTACTGAGCTCCACTTCACGTTCTTGCAGGGCCTTGCGCGCTTGTTCGGCGTCGTTTTGCAACTGTGCCTTTTCGTCCTTGAGTTTTTTGATCTCGCTCTCCGCTAGTTTTAGCGCCGCGACCTTGGCGGAAAGCTCTTTTTCCAGTTTTTCATTCTCGCCGAGAGCGCGGGCGGCGCGCGATTCCAACTCCTTGACGTGACCGTCGAGCCTGGTAACCTCCTGCCGCAACTGATTGCGCTCTTGCCTGACCTTCTCCGCCTCCAGTATCGTTTTGCGTGCGTCGCTAGCCAGGAAAAAGAAGGCCGCTATCGCCAACAAAGCAATTAGAACGCCGGTAAGGACCGCGATGATCAGCGCGGTAGTGCGAGGCCTGAGCCCAAACAAACGCCAGTGGCGCCTGCCGACCTTTCTGCCGACGATGTCGCCGACGTAGGCGACCAAAGCGGCGATGACTACCAGACCGGCGACTAGCGACCAAAGGCTCATAGCTATCCTAAAGCTCGAAATCCTCTCCGAGGTAATAACTGCGGGCGCCGGTATCGCGGGCAAACTCCTCGGGGTTGCCGTGGAAGACCACTTGGCCGTCGTACATCAGGTAGACGCGGTCGGTAATCGCCAGCGTTTCCCGCACCGAGTGGTCGGTAATAAACACGCCCAAGCCCCTTCTGGCGCGGAGTTCTTGGATGAGATTCTGAATATCGTTGACGTTTTTGGGGTCTACGCCGGTGAAGGGCTCGTCCAGCAGTATGAAGTCGGGGTTGGTGGTCAGCGCCCTGGCTATCTCCAAGCGGCGGCGCTCGCCGCCCGAAAGGGTATAGGCGTACTTGTCTTTTAGGTGATCAATGTGAAACTCGCTCAGCAGCGACAACGCGGTATCCAGCCGCTCCCTCTTGGGGAGCGGCTGGTATTCCAGGATGGCCAAAAGGTTCTCTAGAACGGTCATGCGCCTGAAGGCAGAGGGCTCTTGCGGTAGATAACCCAGGCCGAGGCGGGCGCGCTTGTGCATGGGCAGGCGGGTAACGTCCTTACCGCGCAACGATATACGGCCGCCGTTGGCGCGCACGAAACCTACCAGCATGTAGAAAGTCGTGGTTTTACCGGCACCGTTGGGCCCAAACAGCGCTACTATCTCTCCCCTGCCCAATACCAGGTCAACGCCCCGCACCACGTCGCGCCGGCCGTAGCGTTTGCGCAGACCCTTGGCCGTCAAGCGCGCCTTCTGCGCCTGTCTTACCTCGTTTGACAAGACCGTTTCCATTGCCGCCATCCTACCTTTTCGCACTTAAGGGGCGGTGAGAGTCGCAAACCGGTACAATGCTGCTATGAAACTATTCGGCTGGCTGCTCCTCGCTATCGGAGCGATTCTGCTCTGGCCGCTGCTGGGGCCGCTGCTGACCGTGGTGATAGTACTTATTGGTCTGGTGCTGGCGTTGGCTTTGGGCGCGCTTTTGCTCAGCGTGGGCTGGATAATTGCCCTCGTCGCGATACTGCTCGGCCTGCTCTTTGCGGTGATCAGGTGGGCGGCGCCGCTGGGATTGGTTATCCTGGGGTTGTGGCTGCTCTCGTCGGGAAAGAAGAAAACTACGGCCTAACGCTGGCCCTCAGCGGCGGCGGCGTAAGGGGCTTTGCCCACTTGGGGGCGCTACGGGCCATTCGTGACGCCGGCTTGCCGATAGTCGGCCTCTCCGGCAGCTCGGCGGGGGCTTACGCCGCCGCTCACTACGCCCTGGGTAAGCCGCTGGAAGTCAACCCCCTGCTTAATCACGTCATAGACAAAAACCTGGCCGATATTTTCCTGGAAAACGGCAACCGTCTGCTTCGTCTGGCGCGACTGCAAAAACGTCTCTTCAAAGCCCTGCGAAGCGTATCCATGGACGACGCCCACAAACTACGGGAAGGTTTACTAGACTTTTACGGCGACGTTCGCATCGAAGAACTCCCCATCAATCTGGCCCTTAGCGCCGCAGACCTGCACACCGGCGAGGTGGTGGTCTTGCGTGAAGGGCCCCTGGTAGAAGCGCTCATGGCCTCGAGCGCCATTCCGGGAGTCTTCCCGCCCGTTCCCTGGAAAGGGCGCCTGCTGGTTGACGGCGACGTCGCCGAGAAGATACCGGTAACCGCCGCCCAAAGCATCAGCAAGGGGCCGGTGGTGGGCGTCGACGTTTCCAACCCGGTTCGCCGCCACAACCCCCACAACTCCTACGAGGTAATGTTGATGGCCGCCGAGGCCTCCATCCGCCGCTTAAAACGCCTGGCGCAGGAGCGCTGCGACTACACCATCTCGCTCGTGCCGCAAGAACCGATAGAGACCTTCGACTACACCATGGCCAACCAGGTTTACCAGATGGGCAGAGCCAGAACGCAGGCGCTTATCGAAGACTTGCGGCGTTTATTGGAAAGAGAGAGGGCGCGCGGCTTAAGACTCTGGCTGCGAAAAAAAACCGAAGGCCGCTAGCGCTAACGCCCCCGCAAGCAACAGCCAGCCAGGCTGCGGGCGGCCGTACCAGAAGGCCTGCACCGCCAAGAGACTCCAAATGAGCGGCAGCGAGGCTAGGCTGAGCGCGGCCACCATCTCGTCTTGCTTGGCTTCGTCCCCCCCTGAAAGCAGTAGGCTTCTGCGATAGAGCAGCACCAAGGCGGTAAAACTAAGCGCTATGAGCAGCCAGGCGGTATCCAGCCAGGCGGGCTGACGCTGCGGCGCAGGCAGCAGTAAGGCCGTGAAGGCCGCCAATGCCACGACCGCGGCGTTCATAAACAGCAGCAGCAAATAGGCCCTTTTGGCGGTTTTCACGGTCTCTTAGTGAATTATACGCGCCAGGAAAGACTTGGTGCGCTCGTGCTGCGGCTCGAGGAAGAGCTGGTCGGGGGCGCCTTCTTCGATGATCCGGCCCATGTCCATGAAGATGGCCCTGTCGGCCACCTCGCGGGCGAAACCCATCTCGTGGGTGACGACCAGCATGGTCATGCCGCTTTTGGCCAGCTCCTTCATGGCGTCGAGCACCTCGCCCACCATCTCCGGGTCAAGGGCGCTGGTAGGCTCGTCGAAGAGCATTATCTTGGGCTGCATGGCCAGCGCCCGAGCGATGGCGACGCGCTGCTGCTGTCCACCCGAGAGCTGGGCGGGGTACTTGTGGGCCTGGTCGGAAATGTCCACCCTCTGCAACAACTCGGCGGCCACCTTCTCGGCCTTTTCCCTGGGCCAGCGCCGTACTATCTTTGGCGCCAGCATGACGTTCTCGAGCACGCTCATGTGCGGAAAGAGGTTGAAGCTCTGGAAGACCATGCCCACCTCCTTGCGCACGGCGTCAATTTTGCGGGCGTTCTTGCCCAGCTCGATACCGTCAACGACGATGCTGCCCTTCTGGATGGGCTCCAAGGCGTTTATGGTGCGGATGAGGGTGCTCTTGCCGGAGCCGGAGGGGCCGATGATGACCACCACCTC
>JALSMT010000072.1 GCA_026987375.1 Thermaceae bacterium
TGGGGGAGGTGTTATCGTAATGTTTGTGAACGCCGTAATCCTCGCGGGCGGCTCGCCCGCCGAACCGTTAGCCGCCGCAGCCGGGGTGGCCAGCAAGACCTTGGTTCCGATAAATGGGCGGCCAATGGTCGATTTCACCTTGCAAGCCCTGCGAGACAGTGGCGGGATTGAGCGCTTGATCTACGTTGGCCCCGCCGCCGAGCTGCAACCCCAGCCGGACGTCATGTTAAAAGACCAGGGGTCATTGCTGGGCAACCTAGAAGCCGGGATGAACGCCGCCGGCAGCGGCCGCATTCTGGTAGCCAGCGGCGATAACCCATTTATCACCAGCGAAGCCGTGGTCTGGCTGTTGCAAAACGCGCCCGACGCCGCTCTGGTTTACCCGATCGTTCCCAAAGAGGCCGTCGAAGCGCGCTGGCCCGGAATGAGGCGTACCTACGCGCGGCTGCGCGACGGTACGTTCACCGGTGGCAACCTAATAATCATCGATAGAGATTTGTTCGCGCGCGCCCTACCCATGGCGCGCAAGATCATCGATCTGCGTAAGAAGCCTCTGGCTCTAGCGCGTCTCATTGGCGTTGGGGTTCTGATAAAACTGCTGCTGGGACGTCTTACCATCGCGGAGATGGAAAAGCGCGCCGAACGCCTATTTGGCGTACCGATGCGGGCGCTTATTACGCCCTATCCAGAGGTAGGCGTAGATGTCGATAGCGAAGAAGACTTTGCCTGGCTGGAGGTAAAAAACGATGCGCACGGTACGTGAGCTGCGTTGGGCGGGGGCCATAGCCTATCTGGCGGCGCTGGTGGCCGGGGTCGCGGTATCGGGCGTACTGCACCTGCTGTTCAAGGGGCAGGGCCGTTTGGGGTGGGAAGACTTTAACCCCCTGGGCCTGTTGGAAGGCGTTGCTTTCATCTTTACTTTTACGCTCAGCTTGTGGGCGGCCAAAAGAGCGGTGCGGGTACCTTGCACTACGCTGCTGACCGCAGGCATAGCGGCGCCGCCTTCCGCCGGTCGCGCCGCCCGGGAGCTGCCCGTTATCGACAAAGTCGAGTCTTTTGAAGGGCGCGTGGCGGTACTGGTCGAGGACGGTCAGCCGCGGGGCGTCTTGGGGATATCAGACCACATCATCCCCTGGGAAAAAGCGCCGGTGGTAGATGCTGCGGTGGCGGTCAGCGAGCTTTCTGCGCTTTTCTGGAGAAATCCGCTGGTTATAGTCACAGACGGCGAAAATGTTTTGGGGGCCATCACCCGCGAGCGCTTTTTTCAGATCATGGGTTTTGGGCGCGTCGCGATATAGGACAAAACTTCCCTGTTTTTGTTTACAATAGGCCTAGGCAGGCCCTCAAAAGGCCGCCAGAAGGAGGTGCGGTATGGCCCATATAATTTGTGAACCATGCGTAGGCGTCAAGGACAAGGCTTGTGTAGACGTGTGCCCTGTCGAGTGCATATACGAAGCGCCCGAAGAATACGACATGCTCTACATTCACCCCGAGGAGTGCATTGACTGCGGCGCGTGCGTGCCCGCTTGCCCGGTGTCGGCGATCTTCCCGGAGGAGGACGTTCCCGAGCAGTGGAAGAGCTTCATTGACCTCAACTACAAGCTCGCCGGGCTCAAGTAGGCCTTTATGCTAGTAAAAAGCGCGCCAAATCGGCGCGCTTTTTACTAGCAGCTACTTTTAGACGACGCCCAAGGGGGTAAATCCGGGCCCGACCAGCTCGGCGGCGTTGGCGCCAATGAAGGCCGCCGCGTCACTGTAGACTCTACGGAAATCGATGTCGTCGGCTAGGTCCCCTTCGACCAGCTGGTCCTCGGCAAGCCTTGGCTCGCTGCCGTATACCCCGCCGTTAACGGAACCGCCGGCCACGAAAAGAACGCCGCCCTTACCGTGGTCGGTCCCCTTCGAGGAGTTCGGCTTATCGCGGCGAATGAACTTGCCAAAATATACTGCGCGGTGTAGCTTCTTATGCACTAAGCTAATTGCGCTATATTTTTGACTTAAAGACACAGCCCGCCAAGGCTCCCAGTGCGTCGGCCAGCCAGTCGGCGGCGCAGGGCGTGCGACCCGGTATGAAGCTCTGATGAAACTCGTCGCTGACGCCGTAGGCGGCCGCCAAGAACCAGGCCCAGCTAGCCGGAGCTCCAGCGGAGCGCAACGAGAAAGCCAGTACCGCGTAAGCGCCGAAGTGCGCTAGCTTGTCCCAGGGCGAGGCGACCGCCACGCTGCCTCCCGGCAGCGATGAGGCGATAAATATCAGCAAGGCCCAGGCAATGGAAAGGGCCAGGAAAAACTTTTCGTTCACGGTTCTTGCACCAGCTCCACCAGCACTCCGCCGAACCAGCGCGGGTGTACGAAGGCTACCAGGTGCCCGCCAAAGCCCCTCCTTGGCTCCTGATCTATCAGCGGGGCTCCCAGGTCGTGCAGCCTTGCCAGCTCGCCGTAAATATCGCTGGTGGCGTAAGCGAGGTGGTGCAGCCCGGGACCGCGCTTCTCTAGGAAGCGGCCCACCGGCGTGTCTGCCGTGAGGGGCTCGAGCAGCTCGATCCTGCCGCCCTCTCCCGACATCATCAGCGCGGTCGTCCCCTGTTCGGCGATGACCTGTCGCGCCTCTTCTTCGTACCCCAGCAGCCGGTAACGCCGCCGCGCGTCATCCAGATCGGTACATGCTATGGCGATATGATGCAGCCTCATGGCCTCATTCTCCCACGGGCAGGTAGACGAGCGCCCGCGGGCTAAGCGTCAGCGTACGACTGTGCTCTTGCAACTGGGGGTCTAGCAGGTCCAGAACGGTCAGTTTCGCATCGGCGGCCAGGTAGGCGTACTCGTCGGGAGTAACGGTCGCCAGGGCGACGGGGGTATTCCTCAACAAATCGCTCTTGTGCTGGCGACGCAAGGCGTAACCGGAATCAGAACCCAGCAGCCAACCCTCGGCGGCGCCGCCAAGGTAACCTATCCACCGCAAGCCGTGGAGCGCCAGCGGCCCGCCCAAGGGCTTGGGGTCTTCGCCGCCGCCGGCGTCCCAGGTGTAGAGGTAGCTTTGACTGCCGTCGTCCATGGCTACGGCCAGTACGTTTTGGCGCCAGGCGGCCACCAGGTTCTCGGCGTTGCTGACGCTGCTTATCTCGAAGGTTTGCAGACCGTCGCCGCCCGGAAACTGCAGCCTGAACCCGCTCAGGGTAGGCGTCAAACGCGCCACCTGATCGTCGGGGCCGGGCAGGTAGAGGGTGCCTGGGTCGTCACCCGAAGTATCCAGCGCTTGCAACAGGGGTGCGTCGTAAGGAACGGTCCATACGCCCGTTTGGCCGCAGCTGACCAGTAAGGCGTTCTCCCCCGGGCGCAAACGGCCGCTCGCGCAGTCGCCGTTGAGGTCCAAACTCAGCTGCGGCGCCTGCAAGACGGGTGCGTGCGCTAGGTCGCCGCCGCTTATGGGGTAGGCCCTTAGTTGCTGGGGCGTCAGCACCCAGAGCAGCGAAGAGCCGGCCGGCCGGGCCAGGTCCACTACGTCCGCGCCGATCTCCCAGTCGCCAACGCTGGCCGCGTCAGCCTTTCCGGGTGGATAAAAGACTATCTGATGACCAGAAGCAAAGGCTAACAGCAGATCGAGCGGCGGCTCAGAGGTGCCGCTGCAGGCGCTGAGAACCAGTAGTAGCAACAATGCGATCCTTTTCACCATCACTCCTTCCAGGGCAGGCGGATACCGCTATCGTCGAAGAGGAAGCGGCTGCTCTTGCCGCCGTAAATAAAGCTCAATTTTGCCGCGGGTGCGGCGGCGTCCAGGGAAAACTGCATGGCCCAGCAGCAGCGGTCGAGGGTGACTACGAAGCGGGGCTTGATCTCATGCCAACCGTCGTCGTCGATCAGTGTTTGGCTTGCCAGCACGCTCAGGAACAGCTTGGTGTGCGGAGATTCGTACCAGGCGGCGGTCAGGCCGAAGTTTTTCAGGACTAGAGATTTGCGGTTGGCGTCGAGGCGTTTGTACTCGAGCCCTCCCTGCATGCTCAACCCGGGCCAGTCGTTTTGCGGCCTCCACAAGTCCACCCCTCCGCTGACGGCGGCGCGCTGCAGGTAGGTTTCTTCGTCGCCGTCTTCGGGTAGGTGCCAGCGCGCGCTGAGCAGCCAGCTGCCGCGCAGGTCGCTAAGGCGCGAGCTGACCTGTAAGTAGCCGGGACCGAAACGGCCCAACCGTCCGTTCCAGTTCTCTATCAGGGTCAGCTTGTGCTGACGCCAGGCGGCGGCGAAGCTGAGACTGCTCTTACGAAAATTGCTGCTGCCGCTATCTCCCGTCAGGAAAGTAGCGTGACTGAAACTGAGAGAAAACGGCCCCCAGCCGGCGGAAAGCCTTCCGTCCAAACGCTCTTGCTGGTAGTTGTAGCTTTCGGAGAAGAGATAGCTGGACGTCCCCGGCCGCAGCCCCAGCGAAAAGCTGGTTGTGCGGGCCCTGCCCTCGTTGAGGTCGTGGCTGTGCTTTAGAGAAACGTTGCCGCCGCTGAGGGCATAGCTAAGCCGGATGTCGAGGGGGGAATACTTGCCGCGCTGGTAATCGTAGCCGCTGCTGGCGCTGGCGGAGAGGTCGCCCAGGCGCAGCCCCAAGCGGCCGTTGGTTAGCTTGTGCAAGCCGCTCTGCGGGTCGTAGACGTGACTGGCGGAGAGCGAAAAAGGCGCCAAGGTCCAGTTGAGGGAGGAACGCAGCTCTTTGTATTCGCCATTTTGGATGTCCCAGCCGCCGCTGCTTTTCAGGCTCAAGCCATTGAAAACCATCCAGCTCAGCGAGGCGTCGGCGTCAAAGCTGTGCACCGGCCTGAGAAAGTCGCGGGCGAAAAAGGCTTCCCCCTCCGTCACGTTGCGCTTCAGGCCGGCTTGCAGGTGGAAACCGGCCCACTTCTGCCCCAGGCGCAGGGTATCCAGCCAGCGTATCTGTCTCTCGCCGCTGTCGTAGAGGTAGCCGCGATAACGGTTCTCAAAATAGGCGCTAAAACCGGGCCAGTATGCTCTGGGCTTATAGGTGTCTACGTGCTCTATTATCATTCTGCCCGCTTTGGCCCAGCTGCCCAGAGCGCGGGCGGAGCGGTTGAGTTCGTTGGTGCGGTCGTAATAACCACCCAGGCTGACGCTGCCCTTTACGCTCCAACCGGCGTAGCTGAGGCCCCTCAACCACTTCAGCCCGAACTCGGGTATAACCCTCGCCGCGGCTGGGCCCTCTTCGCCCAGGTCGAGGTAGTTGCGTACGCTTAGCCAGGCGTGCGGGTCGGGGCCCTTTTCTTGGGCGCTGCGAAGCGAAAAGGTAAGCCGGTTGAGGCCGCCGAGGTCGCGACGTTCGAGCCTGACGTCGTGGCGCCAGCCGTCTTCCTTGAGGCGGTACTCCGCCAGCAGGCCCCAGTGCGGCTTCTCTTCTGGGGGGAACAAGTCCTTGTAGGTAAACTTGATGCTCTGAAAGTAGTTGAGGTCTCGCAACTTGGAATCGCCCAGCCGGTAGTCCCCTAAAAGCTCGAGGCTGCCCTTCTCGGCGCCGGCGAGAGGCGGCAGGTAGAGGGCGCGGTAGTGCTCGTAGGCCGCGCCCACCCCCCAGTGATCAAAGCCAAAACCCCAGCCTCGCTTTTGAAAGTAGCGGATAAGAGTAAACCCCAGCCCGCCTTGGGTTACGTACGGCAGGTCGGCGGAGAAGAACCAGCCGTCGCTCTCGTTGTTGCCTACCTGCAGGCGCGGGCGCCGCTTTGAAAAGTGCAGCATCAATAGCGGCAAGTGAAAGGCGTCTTTACCGCTGATGTGTACGGTAACGCCGTAGGCTATGAGGCGGTCGCCCGGGTAGAGCACCACCTTGTCGGCGTCAAAGCAGTAGTCGTAGGGGTCTTGCCCGCAACGCGCGCAAGGGGTGAAGCGGCCGTTACGCAGCATAATCTGCCCCAATACCCGCGTTGCCTCGGGGCCCCACAAATCAACCCTGCCGCTTTGCATGTGCACCGTCAGGGCGTCCATGCTCTCGTCCTGCAGATAGAGCTCTATCTGCTCGCTTTCTATAACGCGCCCTTCAGGGTCGAGATAATGAACGTCGCCCAGGAGCAGGAGCCTTTTCTCTTTGCGGTCGTACTCCACGCGGTCGGCCTGCAGCTCGCGGCCGTCGGCGAGGCGCATTTTCACCGGTTTACCCACCAGCACCACCAGCTCGTGGTCTCCCACTTTGTGCAGCTCCAGCCTGTCGGCCTGCAGCACCTGGATTCTGCCCGCCCACGCCAGCTGTAGCAATATCGCCAGCAGCGCCAGCCAGCGCCGCCTCACCGCTTACCTCCCAGCAGGAGCAGCAGGGCTGCGCCCGCGTACAGCAGGTCGGGGCCCCACGCCGCCAGCCAGGGAAGTAAGACCCCCTGTTCGCCCATGATGCGAAAAACGCTCCAGGTGGCGTAGTAAAAAAACGTCAGTGTCACGACGCCTACCATTCCCAGGCTGCGGCTGCCCCCGAGCATCCAGAAAGCCAGCGCCACCGCGAAGAGCGCAAAAGCGATGCTGGCGGCGGGCTCGGCCCATTTGCGCCAGTAGGCGGTGGCCTCGGCGTAGTATGGCCGCCCGAACTTGCGGTATTCCTGCATTCGCTTGCGCAGCTGCGCCAAAGACAGGTCGGACGGCCTGCTGGGGGGGCTTATGGCGAAGTCTTCCAGCGGCAGCGTGCCGCGCTCGAAGGTTATTACCGTGCGCGGCCGCGACTGGTCGAAGGTAACGCGCAAGCCGCCTTCCAACACCAGCTTCCCCGGCTGGAAGTTGCCGCGTTTTGCTATCAGCACTTCACCTGCGGAGATCACCCGCACCTGGCTAAAGCCTTTGTCTTTGACGTCGCCAACGTAGATGGTGCGCCCGTAGGTATCGCGGAAGAAGGTGCCGGGCTGCAATAGCGCGCGCGGCTTGGATAGTATGGCCTGGCGCAGTACGTTGCGCGATTTTTGCAGCTCGGCGGGAACCCAGCTCTCGCCGGCGACAAAGCCCAGCAGCGCCAAAAAAGCGCCAAAACCCACCAGCACCGCGATCACCTTTTCGCGCGGTATTCCCGAAGCCAGCAAAACCTTCAGCTCCGAGTCTTCGGCCATGCGACTGAGCGCCAGCAGCAGGGCGAACAGGTAAGCTATGGGCAGCCCCCGCACCAGCGCCTCGGGCACGCGGTGGGCCAGGTACTGCCCCACCGAAAGCGGGTCGGCGCCGCGCGCCAGCAACGGCGCCATGACCTCGAACAGCACCCCCCCAAGGAGCAGCAAAATCACTACCGCCAACCCGCCCAGGAGGTAGCCGCCCACCTCCCGCAGCAGGTAGCGCGAGAGGGTGTTCACAAGAGCCTCCTGGTTGCTATAGCGGCCAGCACGAAATAAACAACGTCGGCCAGCCAGGCGCCGTATGGTCCTATCACGTCAAAACGCGCCAGCTGCGCGGCCATGGTCCATAAAACGTAATAAGCGAATATCACCAGCACCACCGCCGCAAAGGCCCAAGCGGACTCCCGCAGAGAAAGGCCTATTACCGCGGCCAGCCAGGCCAAGGCGATTACGCCCAGCGAGTCGGCGTGACGCCTCTCTAGCGGGAAGCGCGCCGCCGGGTCTACCTTGGCCAGTTCCCGCAGCTGGGGCATGGGCAAAGACTCGTAAGAGGTCTTCTTTTCCACGAAGTGCGCCGGAAAAGGCAGCGGCATGGTGTCCCAGTGCTCGGGCTTGCCTTCTGCGGTCGTCTTCCAGGCGTTCTTAAGAACCCAGTTGGGCCCCTGCCAAACGCCGTTGTCGGCGCTCCAAACTTCGCCCTTGGGCGTGACTACGCGCACACCCTCAAGCCTGCCGGCGCCTCCCCTTTCCGGGTAGATGCGTCGCGCATAATAAACCCCCAGCCCCGCGGGCGCGTAGGCGGCGTTGCTGAGTACGCCGCTGGGAGCGTGTCCGTAATAGATTTTATAGATGAGGTCGTCATAACGCGCCTGGGCGTTAGGCTTGATCCAACCCGCGTTATACCAGGCGACAGCCGCCACTAGCAGCGCCAGCGCCAGCACCGGTTGCAACAGCTTGGCCGGCGCTATGCCCGCGGCCAAGGTTGCTTTAAGCTCTGAATCGCGGATCCAGCGTGCCAGGGCTACCAAAATGGCGAAAACCAACCCCAAGGGCAGCGCTACGCCAAGGGTGTAAGGCATGCGGTAAAGAACCAGTTCGGCTACCTGCAACCAGGAGGTGCCGCGGCTCAAAAAAACTCCCGAGAGCGACGAGAGCAGGTCGGTAGTCACTAGTCCGATGAAGAGCAGCGTTCCCAGCAGGTAGGGCGTTAGTATTTCGCGCAGCAGATAGCGCTGTAGCACGGGCAAATTATAGGCTGGAGGGCTATGAGAAAGCTTGCCGCAGCAGACCGGCAAAGAAGAAGCGGGCCGCAGCCCGCTCGTTGGTGCGCCCGGCAGGAGTCGAACCTGCGGCCTAGCGCTTAGGAGGCGCTTGCTCTATCCAACTGAGCTACGGGCGCCCGCGAGAAGATTGTAGCACGCTCTCCCCTTTACCAAAAGCGACGGCGGAAGAACGTTCCTGCACCCGCCGGCCTCGCAACTCGCTCGCAGACAAATATCAAAGAAGATCCCAGTGCGAGCGCCGCCGCCAACAAGGATACTGGCGTCGCGGCGATCTGAGAGCAGTGTTCGGGCGGACTCGCACCCTGGTCTCGGCCGGCGACTCATGCCGCAGGTCACGCCTCCAGGAAGCGCCGCCTCGCCTCGGCCGGTAGTTTTTCTGTGGCGTAACGCAGCATCGGCCGCGGCATTCGGGCGGCGTTTTCCTCGAGAAAAGCGACCAAGGTCTCCTCGTCGCGCTTGCCTATCTCGCGCAGCAGCCAGCCCACCGCCTTGTGTACTAACTCTTCGGGGTCTGTCAGCAGTTTCCGCGCCAGGCGCAAAGTAGGCTCGAACTCGCCCCGGCGGATGAAGTAAAAGGTGGCCATCACGGCCATGCGCCGCTCCCAGAGCGAGGAAGAGGCGGCCAGTTCGCCAAGCAGACGCTGGTCGCCGCTTTCCCACGAGTAAGGACCCAGCAGGTGCGGGGCGCTGCTGTCCACCAGGTCCCAGTTGTTGACGCTATCTTTGTTTTGCAGATAGAGGTCGACTATCTCTTCTTTTTCTTTCCCTCCGGCGCGACGGTAACGCTCCACCAGCAGCAAGAGGGCCAGCAACCGCGCCTCGTGGTAGGGCGAACGCAGCAGTTTTTGAACTTCTGCGAGCGGCAGGGTGCGCTGGGCGCGCGCCAGGCGGCGCAGCTCGGGTACGCGGACGCCCAAGAAGACGTCGCCGGCGCCGTAGCCGCCGGGTTGCGCCTTGAAGTAAGCGGCGGCCTGGGCGGCTTTGTCGGGGTCGGCCAGCCGCTCGAGCGCTACCAGGACCTCCTTTGCTTTCACCATGAAAATTATACCAGGAGGCGGTTTTGCCCCCGCCGCGCCCGCGACGCTACCAAGCTGCGCCGCTCCTAAATACGGCTTTTACCGCCGCTCGTATTATATAGCGGAAAGTAGTTAAATACCCCTAGTGAAGGCGTTCGATAGCGGCTTGCACTATCTCTTTAAAGAGTGGCTGCTCATACTGGCGCTGGCCGGTTTGCTGCTCAGTTCGCTATGGCTTCAGCGCTTGCCCGCCTACTCCGCCGACGAGTTGCAGGTGCTGTTTTTGCTCTGGCTCCTCTTCGCCTCGGTAAAGGAATTGCAGCTAAGCGGGCTGGCTGCATGGCTGGCGGGGCTATTGGAAAGAGGAGCCTACCTGCCGGAAAAACTGGTGCTGGCGGCTTTCGTTCTCGCGGCGCTGGTTAGCAACGACGTGGCGTTGATGATGGTGGTGCCGCTGACCTTGCTGCTCAATAGCAACCGCAAGGGCGCGCTGGTGATGCTCGAGGCCTTTGCCGCCAACGCCGGCTCGGCGCTCACCCCTTTCGGCAATCCGCAAAACCTTTACCTGTACTGGCATTACGGCCTGCAACCCTTAGAGTTTATTACGGCCATTGCCCCTTTCGCCCTGGCTTATTTGTTGATTATGTTGCTCGCCGCCTCGCGGCTAAAAACGGCCGCCAAAGCAAAAGGAGAGCGCGCCCAGCCTCCAAAGCTGCGCCAGGTAGCGCCGGGCCTGGTTCTGCTGTTGCTGCTGGTGGCGATTGTGTTGCGCTGGCTGCCTTTTAACCTGGCCTATATAGCGGCCGCCGCCCTGCTAGTACGCCGTCGTTCGCTCAGCAAGGTGGACTACGGTCTATTGCTAACGTTCCTGGTATTCTTTGGCCTGGTAGACAACGTCAAGCAGGCGCTGGCCGTTAGTCTGGCTCACAATGGCCGGGTATTTTTAAACGCCGCCCTGCTAAGCCAGATCATCAGCAACGTGCCGGCTGCGATTTTACTGGCGGAGTTTACGCACCGCTGGCGGGCGCTGCTTTGGGGGGTCAGCGTGGGCGGCTACGGCAGCCTGGTAGCCTCTATGGCTAACGTCATTGCCTGGAGGTTTTACGTCGCCAGTCAGCCTGATGCCGTTAAACGCCGCCGCTTCACGCTGCTCTTTAACGTCTATGGGTTTACCTTGCTGGCGTTCGGGGTGGGCCTATACCTGTTATGTATGGGCTGAAAGCCATAGAAAAAGGCTCCTTGCTTTGTGCAAGGAGCCGGCTTGGTCGGGGCGAGAGGATTTGAACCTCCGACCACCTGAACCCCATTCAGGTGCGCTTCCTGGCTGCGCTACGCCCCGCAGCGTCCTTCAGTTTAGCCGCGCCGCTAACCCTTGTCAAACGCGCCCAAGACGCTTTCCGTACGCCGGCCGCGCCACGGCGGCGGCCTTAAAGCGCTCATCTTGGGCCTTTGCAAACTTTAGTTTAGGAGACGGTTCTTTCTAGCCAGTTGGCGGGCGCGCTCGGCGTGGTCGCGAACGGTCGTAAACCACTCGTCGGCCCTCGCCAGGTAAGGTAGTACGCGATCGGCCAGCTCGATCGCCTCCTCGGGGTCAGGAAAGCCCAACTGCGCCAGGGTATCTACGATCATCTCATTGGCCGTGACCCAGTCGCGGTCCCCCTCACTCGCTATGGCGGCGGCGGCGCGGTAGTGAGCCAATGCTTCTTGCAACTCACCGGCGTCGTAAGCGCGGTTTCCCAAGAGCAGGTGGGCCGTAGCCGGCTGGCCGCTCTGCAGCGATTCCAAGGCTAGCTCTTCGGCCTTGCGGCCGTTGCCGATGCGGTAATACGCCTCGGCCAGATCGGCAAGGGCGTGGGCGTGGTGGGGGTATTCGGGGGAGGAGGCGGCTTTGCTCAGTTGCGCCTGAGCCTCGAGTAAACCGCCGGCATCCAACTCCGCTAAGCCCCACTCGTGCCAGATGAAGGGTAGATCGGAGCTCCCGGCCCTGCGCTCCGCTTCGCGGTAGGCCGCACGAGCGTGCCGCAGCTGACCCAGCTGCGAGTGAACCTGCGCCCTGAGCATCGCCGTGGTGTGCGTCAGTCCGCCTCCGGCCGCCTCAAAACCCTCGGCTCTGGCGATCTGCTCGCCCGCCAGGCCGGGGTTACCCTCCTGCAACTCGCAGCGGGCCAGCAGGTAGTGAAAGGTGGCCCGCTCACTCATCTCCCCCAGGCGCAGCAACCCTTCCGCCTCGTCGAGCGCTCTACGCGCCTGAATAGCGGCAGCCGCCTCCAACCAGAGAGCCGCCGCGTCCAGCAGGCTCCACAGTTTTTCTTTTGCTGTGGCGACGGCGGCGGCGCGAGCGTGACTGGCGGCTGCTTCGGGCAGCCTGCCAAGGTTTTCCAGGGCGCGCGCCCTGAGCGCGTGAGCGCGGACCTGCAGGAAAAGCGGTAAGCCTTCGACGTCTGTAAGCAGCTCCAAAACAAGCGGGAAATCGGCGCGGTAGTACTGCGCCTGCGCCAAGTGAAAACGACCGCGGGCGTCCTCCATCTGCGGGCGATCGGCAACCTCGCCGCGCAGCGCCGCCAGCTCGTAGCCAAGCGCCCGAAAGAGAGGCAAAGACGCCGCTGCGCGCCAGCGAGACTCGGCTTGCAAGAGAGCGTTGCGCCAGGCCTGCGTTTCCGCTTCCCCGTAAAGACTGTAGAACTCGGCGAGGTCAATTAGAGCGGCGGCGGCCTTGCTCTTGCTGAGGCGGCGCTTTTCGGCGGCGGCAATCAGAATCTCGTATGCCTGCTCGTACTCGCCTTGGTGCAAAAGCTCTTCTACGCGCGGCGTCACGCCAAGAGCATAGCACGGGTATGTTTCTCACGGGCGAGTTCGTATAAACTATGAGAGCTGCGGGCGCAGGGCCACCCGTTTCGCGGAGGTATATTTTGGTAAATCGCATCAACCCGTGGACCGTCGTATTGCTGATAATCCTCGGATACTGGTTCTTCGCGCAGATGAGCGGCGGCGGCGCGCCGTCCATCAGCTACGACACTTTTGTCCGTTACGTTTCCGCAAACAAGGTCAAGCGGGTAACAATCTCTGAAGACAAAATAAGCGGCGAGTTCAAGGTCCCCGAGCGGGTTAACAGCAAGGACAGGATAATAACCACCAAGAAGTTCCTGACCACCCCGCCCATTCCCCAGGTGCCGGACCTCGACCTGCCCAACCTGCTCAAACAGCACAACGTCGAGTTCACCTTCAAAACCACCTCGCCGTGGATCCTGGTCTTGGCCAATTTCTTGCCGGTGCTGGTGCTGGTTGGCTTTTTCTGGTTCTTTTTCATGCGCGGTCCCGCCGGCGGCGCCGGCGGCGGGGTCATGCAGTTTGGGCAGTCGCGCGCCAGAATGTACGGCAAGGAACGCCGCGTCGACACCACCTTCAAGGACGTCGCCGGCCACGAAGAAGCCAAACGCGAGCTGGTAGAGGTGGTAGACTTCCTCAAGCATCCGCAAAAGTACTTGTCAATCGGCGCCGAGATCCCCAAGGGCGTGCTGCTGGTAGGGCCGCCGGGCACCGGTAAAACGCTGCTGGCGCGGGCGGTGGCCGGCGAGGCGGGAGTGCCCTTCTTTTCGGTCAGCGCCAGCGAGTTCATGGAGATGTTCGTAGGCGTGGGCGCCAGCCGCGTACGCACCCTTTTCGACGAGGCGCGCAAGAACGCCCCGGCAATAATCTTCATAGACGAGATAGACTCTATCGGCCGCAAGCGTGGCGCCGGTATCGGCGGGGGGCACGACGAGCGCGAACAGACGCTCAATCAGATTCTGGCCGAGATGGACGGATTCGAGAAAGAAACCTCGGTAATAGTCATGGCGGCCACCAACCGCCCCGATATTCTCGACTCGGCCTTGCTGCGTCCCGGTCGCTTCGACCGCAAGGTAGTGGTGGGCCTGCCCAGTCTGGAAGAGCGCAAGCAGATATTCCAGGTGCACATGCGCGGCAAGCCGATAGCCGACGACGTTGACGTAAACGAGCTGGCTCAGATGACTCCGGGCTTCAGCGGCGCCGACATCAAGAACCTGGTCAACGAAGCCGCGCTGCAGGCGGCGCGCGAGGACGACCACGACATTCACAAGCGGCATTTCCTAACCGCTTTGGACAAGATAGTGCTCGGCTTGGAACGCGGCTCTCTCAAGCTCTCCGACAAAGAGAAACGCGCCATCGCCTACCACGAGGCCGGTCACGCCGTGGTCAGCGAGGTACTGCCCGAGGCCGACAAGACTCAGAAGGTTTCCATCGTACCCCGCGGCATGGCGCTGGGCGTGACCTGGCACCGTCCCGAGGAAAGAGTGCTGGTCTCTTACGAGCACTTAATGGACGAGCTGGCGGTGCTGATGGGCGGCCGCGCCGCCGAGGAGTTATTTACCGGCACGATAACCACCGGCGCCGCCGACGACTTTAAGCGCGCCACCGAAACGGCCAAGAGAATGGTTCTCGAGTGGGGCATGGGCGAGCACTTTCGCCACATCGCCTGGGACGCCGGCACCGGTCCGGTATTTTTGGGTGAAGACATCGTCCGTCGTAAAGACTTCTCCGAGCACACCGCCGAAATGATAGACGAAGACGTCCGCAACATCCTCGACCAAACCTACGTGCGCACCCGCAAGATCCTGGAAGAACACGGCCAGGCGATGCACGCCATTGCCGCCGAACTGCTGGAGCACGAGACTATTCCCGGCGATCGCGTGCGCGAGCTGCTGTCGCAGCCGCCGCAAGCCGGCGCGGATGACCAAGCCTGAGCTGTCGCTGCTCAATAGGAGCGCCGCAGGTTCCCTGCGGCGCTCCTATTTGTCGTCAGCGGCGTTACCCGTTCAGCGACGCCAGTTGCTCTTGGGATATATCCCTACTGGGAAAAGGCCGTCCAGAATATCGCTGTCTTCCAGGTCGGGATTCTTTTGCATCAGGCTCCAGGCGGTGGCGCCGCTGGCGGGTATCTGCGCCCCAGAATCCACGCCTAGGTCTACCAGTTTGTTTATCGTCTCGTCGTCTGTGTTGAACTGAGCCGCCAGGTGCAGGGCGTTTTCTCCTAGCTTGTCCTTGGCGTTGACGTCGGCGCCCATATCGGCCAGCACGCCTGCGATCTCGCCGTTACCGCCGCGGGCGGCGCTGAGGAAGGGGGTGTAGCCGTCGTCGTCGCGCGCTTCGATGTCAGCCCCCAGCTTGAGCAGGGCCTTGATTATCTCGGGCTCGACACCCTCGCGGGCCGCAGTGTGCAAAGCCGTTTCGCCAATGGCGCTCTTGGCGTTGATAGGCACCCCCAGGGAAACCAGGTCTTTTAGGTCGCCAGCCTCTTCCGCCTGGGTAACTAGCAGGTGTAGGGCGGTCCTGCCCAATTTGTCGCGGGCGTTGACGTCTGCTCCTAGCGCGGCCAGCTCGGCGGCGGTGGTGGTGTTGCCGTTGGCGGCCGCCAGCAGGAAGGGAGTATTGCCGCTGTTATCGGCAGCTTCTAGTTTGGCGCCCAGTTCGACCAGGGTTTTGACGTACAGCGGATCGTCTTGCAGCGAAGCGCCGTGCAGGGGCGTCCAACCATCGCTGTCGCGCGCCTCCAGCTTGGCGCCTCTTTTTACCAGTAGCTCCAGCAGTCTGGCGCTGTCGCCCAGCCGCGCCGCCACGTGCAACGGCGTCTCTTTCGCGCCGGTAAGGTCGTTTACGTCGGCTCCGGCGGACAACAGAAAGGCGGCTATCGCCTCGGGGGCGTCGCTGTTGACGGCGGCGTAGTGGATGGCCGCCCAGCCGTCCTCGTCGCGCTCGTCGAGCTTGGCGCCTTTGGCCAACAGTAACTCTAAAACCTTGCCGTCCGCAGCGTTCCCCGCCGCCATGAGAAAGGGGGTCACGCCACCTTCGCCGGCCACGTTTACCTGAGCGCCGGCTCTCAGCAGCAGCTCTACCTTAGCGGCGCTACCCGAATTGGCCGCCGAGATGAGCGGGGTCCAGCCGTCGCCGTCTTCGGCCTCGATATCGGCTTTCATTTTGATCAGCTGTGCGAGCACCGCCGGGTTGTCATTGACGCGCGCCGCCAGGTGTATGGCCCTTTCGCCATCGCCGTTTTCCATTTCCAGGTCGGCGCCGCCGTCTACTAACTGATAGATGACTTGCGGCTGGGAGTTGTGCTCCGCGGCCAGGTGCAAAGGCGTGCTGCCGTTGGAATCGAGGGCGTTGGGGTCCGCTCCGTACTTTAGCAGCACCCCTATGGCCCGTGCGTCCGGGCAGAGCCGCGCCGCAAAATGCAGCGGGGTCGATCCGTCGTCGTCGCTAATTTTGACCTTTGAGCCCGCCGCTATCATTTCTTTGAGATGCGAGACCGTCATGGTCGGCCAGATATCGGGGTTTAGCAGGCGCTCTTCGGGGTTGGCCAGCGCCAGAGAAATAAACGCTAGTAGTAGCAGAATAATGTACTTGTTGTTTTTCATGAATATCATCATAGCAAGTATTCGCCCTATTCGTCGTCGCAAGCGATCTTGTCCTACAATCGGGTGGTGCGCCTTCTGGTTCTTTTCGCGTCTTTGTCGCTGCTCTCATCCTGCGCGGCCGTGCCCAGCAAAACGGCGTCTAGGCCCTTCCCGCAGCACGTCTTTTATCCCGGTCAAAAGCTACGTCCGCGCGTATTTCAACCCGCTGAGATGGACCGTCAGGTGCGGCTCTACTACGATGAGTGGAAGAGCCGCTACCTCAAGCCCGCCGGGCGCGATAGCGGCGGGCGGCGCCTCTACCGCATAATTCACTCCTTAAGCCGGCCAGAACAGACCGTCAGCGAGGGTATGGGCTACGGGATGATGATAGTGGCGTATCTGGCCGGCGCCGACCCCGAAGCGCACAGCCTTTTCGACGGCCTCTACCGCTACGTGCAGGCGCACCCTTCGGACATTGACCGGCGGCTGATGGCCTGGATTCAGCCGCCCGACGGCAACGGCAATGACTCGGCCTTCGACGGCGACGCCGACATCGCCTACGCCCTATTGCTGGCCGACCGCCAGTGGGGTTCGCAGGGCGGCCTCAACTACCTGGCCGCGGCGCGCCGGCGGGTAGCCGCCCTCGAAGAAAGCGCCATCGGGCCGCATTCGCGCTTACCGCTACTGGGCGACTGGGTGGAGCCCGCCGGAAGAGCAGAGGACGATTACAGGTACAACGAATACTCTCCGCGCCTGTCGGACTTTATGCCCGCCCACTTCCGCGCCTTTGGCCGCGTAAGCGACGCCAGCCTCTGGAACGCGGTAGCGCGCGCCATGAAAATAGCGGTAACGGGTCTGGAAAACAATTACAGTCCGAACACCGCTCTGATGCCGGACTTCGCCGAGCCTGCGGGGTCCGCTCTGGGTTTTCCCCTAAAGCCGGCGCGGCCCAACTTTCTGGAAGGTCCCCACGACGGCGATTACGGCTACAACTCCGGCCGCTACCCCTGGCGGGCGAGCAGCGCCGTGCTTTTATACAGCGAGTCCTTTTGGGAACGGCGCATGGCCAAGCTGAGTCACTGGGCCGAGGCGGCGACGGGCGGCGACCCCGCGCGCCTCAGCGCCGGCTACCAGCTAGACGGCTCTCCCAGCGCCGGGGGAGAATACTTCACCACCTTTTTCGCGGCGCCGCTGGCCAGCGCGGCCATGACCCAGCCCGATCAGCAAGAGTGGCTCGACGCCCTATACGCCTCCGTCTACGACCGCCACGAAGACTACTACGAGGACTCGGTCACGCTGCTTAATCTTTTGCTGCTAAGCAACAACTACTGGACGCCGTACTAACGTCGCCGCGACCGCAGGGGGCCGAGAAGATCTTGCGGTTGAATTTTGCCTTAACGACGTTGCGACGCGGGCCTCTATAGCGCGGCTCGCGGCTATGAGTTCTGGCTTGGCGCATACTCGCAGCTTCTAACAACCGGCGGCGCGACTCTAGCCTGAACCTGGAGCGGCGGGGTTATGCCGCCCGGGCGCTCAGCAAAACACCCGACTGAGGACGCCTCAGGTCGTCGCCCGCAGCAACCTCACGCCGCCGTCGGTCTTTACCACGTAGTGCGGCACCCAAGCTACGCCGAAGTACTGCAACGCAATGTCTTTTTTGTACGGCGTCACCGCTATCTGCTCTATCTGCTCGGCTAGGTCGTCCCAGCGGTCTTCTATCTCTGCTATCTCCGAGTTCATCTCGTCCAGCAACTGCTGAATTTCCCGCTCCAGCTGGGCTATCTCCGCCTGCGTTTCTTCTACTTCCTCCTTGGCGCGGGCGGTCATGCGCCGTTTGGAGAGGGCGCTGGTGAGAGCGCGCTTGCGCCCTCCAAAGAGGCCTATCACGGTATCCAGATAGCCGCCCATCTCCTCGACCTTGCGGCGCGAGAGCTCGGCCTCGTCTTCGGCGAGCTCGCGGTGCTGGCGCTCGAGCTTCTTCTTGAGCGCAGCCACCTTGCGCTGGTACTTTTTGCGCAGTTTCTCCACCTCGTCGCGCGCCTTCCACTCGGCTTCTTTGCGACAGCGCGCCAAAAACTCATCCCGCGAAAGCTCGGGGCCGCCGTAGAGTTTGAGTTTGGGGTTGCTCCAGACCTGCGCCGCCGAGTTCTGATAAACCCAGTCTTTGAAGTCGCTGGCCAGCCTTTTGAGCTTGCTCGCGGAGGAGAACGACGCCGGCAGCTCTTGCCAGCGGGCGTCTGGGGCGGGGCGCGCCGAGAGCAG
This sequence comes from Thermaceae bacterium, assembly GCA_026987375.1. Lineage (GTDB taxonomy): Bacteria > Deinococcota > Deinococci > Deinococcales > Marinithermaceae > Oceanithermus. The sequence continues at coordinate 18,045 of JALSMT010000072.1, forward strand.
TTTTTCGTCGGCGGGTTTACGCTCGAAATCTTCCCAGCTGACCAGGCCCTCCGCTTCCTGCGGGGGCAGCTGCGCCGCCCGCTGCATGACGGTGCTCAGCTCGTATTTGCGTTTTTGCAGACGCACCTCCGCCTGAGCCAACAACTCGGGCTGGTAGAGCGTCGCCAGCGCCCCCGCACTGAGGCGCAGGCCCTGTTTTTGCGCCGCCTCGTCCAGGCTCAGCTCGGCCGGCAAGACGTAGCTTTCGACGCCGGCGGGCACGCCGGGCTGGGTCGTAAAACCGGGCAGTTCGGTGGAAGTCGCCCGAGAGCCTTCTTGCTTTTGCGGGGCGGCCGGCGAGCCCGCTGGCGACTGCGCCTTTTGCGAAGCGCCCACCAGGGCGTTGAGGGCCGGTATTTGTTCGCGCGTCAGCGGCCCCGCTAAGTAGTTCATCACCCAGCGGGTGCCAAAGAGGGCCGGAGCCTTTTCATGAACGTTCTTGGCCAGGAAAACGCGCTTGCCCAGAGCCGAGATGAGGCGGTCGTACTCGTCGCGGTCGAGGCCGCCCGATACTCCTTCCAAGCCGTCCAGCAGGCGTTGCTTGTCGTACTGAGTCTGTAAGCGGCCTATGAACCAGGTGCCGGCGTTGGTAAGCGCCTTGTAGTCTACGTCGACCGGGTTCTGGGTGGCGAGCAAGAGCCCCACGCCGAAGGCGCGCGCCTGCTTGAGGAGCCGCAGCAGGGGTCCTTTGCTGGGCGGATTTTTATCGGGCGGCAGGTAGCCGAAGATCTCGTCGAAGTAAAGCAGCGCCCTCAGAGAAGTGGTTCCCGACTGCTTGCGGGTCCAGCTCTCGAGCGCGGTCAGCAGCAGGGTTACGAAAAACATGCGCTCTTCATCGGAAAGATGGGCGACGTAGAAGACGCTGTGACGCGGCGCGCCGCTTTCGTCGTAGAGGAGCGTCGCCACGTCGAGCGGCTCGCCCTCGGTCCAGACCTGGAAGGCGGGCGCGGCCAGGATGTTGTTGAGGCGCATCGCCAGCCCGAAGCGTTCTTTGGGGGGGAAGAAGGTGTCGGTGTCGAAGACGCCCAGCTTATCGAAGGGCGGGTTCTGTACTTGCATTATCAGTTCGCCCAGGTCCAGGTCGCGGGCGGCTCGCCAAGATTCTTCGATAATGCGCGCTATCAGGATGTGCTCGCGGCTGGTGACCGGGTCCAGGTCTTTGTAACCCACCAGCCCCAGCAGCGCGGTGGCGGTGCTGGTCACCTGCTCGCGCAGCGCTTCGGCCTGGCTGCGCCAGTCGCCCGGAGGGGAGTTGAGCGAGGCCAAGATGGAGACCGGCAGGCCGGCCGTGGAACCGGGAGTGTAGACGGCGTAGCGCACGCGCTGCAACTGGCGGATCTGCTCGGGCCCCAGGCCCCAGCCGGCCAAGCCCTTTTGCCAGAGAGCGGCCTTTTGCGCCGCCAGTTCGGCGGGTTTTTTACCGGCGCGGCGCGCCTCGTCCGGGTTTACCCAGGGCTCGAAGTCTTCCGGCGCCAGCCGCGGAAAGTGCAGCAGCTCGTTGGTCAGGTCGCCTTTGGGGTCGATTATCAAAGCGGGAATGCCGGCGCGCGCCGCCTCCTCCAGCAGGCCGATGCCCAAACCGGTCTTGCCGGAGCCGGTCATGCCCAGAATGACGCCGTGAGTGGTCAGGTCGTCGGGGTCGTAGCTGAAAGTTGCTTCGGTCAGGTCGCCCGCGGCGGCGTCGAAGAGGCGTCCCAGGTAAAATTCCTTGCTCATCGTCTGCTCCCTGTCATTGCAACGCTAATTCTACCAATCGTTCCAATAGCTGCGGGTAAGGCAGGTTGCTGGCCTGCCATAACTTGGGGTACATGGAAAACGGCGTGAATCCGGGGATGGTGTTGAGCTCGTTCAGGTAGACTTCTCCGGCGGGCGTCAGAAAAAAGTCAACCCGCGCCATACCCCGTACTCCCAGTAGACGGTAGGCTTTGAGGGCCAACTCTTGCACGGTCTCCTGCGTACCGGGGTCCAGGCTGGCGGGGATGACCAGCTCGGCGGCGCCGACGCTGTACTTGGTCTGATAGTCGTAGAACTCGGCCTGGTATCGCACCTCGCCTACCACGCTGGCCTGGGCGTGGACGTTGCCCAAGAGCGCCACTTCCAGCTCGCGGGCCTCGGCCAGCGCCTCCTCGATTACCACCTTGTCGTCGTGGCGGAAGGCCTCCGCCAGGGCGGGCTGCAACTGGGAGTAGCGGTTTACCTTGGCTATGCCCACGCTCGAGCCCGCACGCGCCGGTTTGACGAAGAAAGGAGGCTCGAGCCCCACGAAAACGGGCTCGCCGCGGCGTAGCGCCTCCCAAGGAACCACTTTTATGCCGGCCTGCGCCAGCACGCGTTTGGACAAGTCCTTGTCCATGCAAAGGGCGCTGGCGGTAACGTCGGCACCCACGTAGGGCAGGCCCAGCATCTCGAAAAAACCCTGTATGGTGCCGTCCTCCCCCCAGCGACCGTGCAGCAACGGGAAGGCCGCGTCGTAGTCGCGCCAGGCGACGGGCGGCGGGAAGTCGTACTTGCCGTGTTCGGCCGCTCCAGCGTCCATGGCGTCCAGGGCGTCTTCTTCCAGTAACCAGCGGCCGTCTTTTGCTATAACCGCCAGGTCGCAGTCGAGGGTTATGGCGTCCAGCACTCCTGCGGCGGACTTTAGCGAGACCTCGTGCTCTCCCGAGCGCCCGCCGGCGATGACGATAATTCGTTTGCCCTTCATCAACGTTAGGATACCGCCAACGACACCGTCGCGAAGTAAAATACCCTGGTAATGCGACTTCCAGAGCAGCTTGTTTCCGAGAGGCTTTTAATCAGACGACCGCGCCAAGAAGACGAGGGCTTCGTCTACGACTATTTTTCCGATATCGAGGTGGTGAGGTTCCTCAGCTTCAAACCCCTAACGTCGCCCAAACAAGCCGCCGCGCTGTTGAACCGCTGGCTAGAGGCCTGGCGGGAGGGGCGGGGCGCGTTTAGCGAGACGCACCGCAGCTACCTCTACATCCTGCAAGATTCCTCAGCGAGACAACTGGGCAGCCTGGGAGTCTTCGCCAGCCACTACGGCTACGAACTCAGCTACGCGCTGGCGCGCGAAGCCTGGGGCCACGGCTACATGCCCGAGGCGGTGCGGGCGGTAGCGGACTGGCTCCTTAGCCACGGCGCCTGGCGCGTCTTCGCCACCTGCCACGTGGAAAACAGCGGCTCACAGCGCACCCTGGAAAAGGCCGGCTTTGAGCGCGAGTGTCGCATGCGCCGCTACTTTACATTCCCCAACCTGGGCCCCGAGCCCGCCGACGGCTACCAGTACGCCAAGGTGCGCTGAGGGCGCGGGCGCGACCCGGCGTTACTCGGCGAACGCGCCGCCGCTAGCCCTTGAGGCTGCCCAGCGTCAGGCCGCGGATGAAGTACTTTTGCGCCGCCAAAAAGACGATGATGGGCGGTATCGTCGCCAGCGAGAGCCCGGCCATCAAGACCGTCCACTGGGTGGTGAACTGGGTATTGAAAACCGCCAGGCCCACCGTCAGCGGCCGCATCTCGATGGAGTTGGTGGCGATCAGCGGCCAGAGGAAGGCGTTCCAGCCGGCCAGGAAGGTAAAAGTGCCCAAAGTCGCCAGCGCCGGCGCGGCCAGCGGCATGGCTATTCTCCAGTAGATCTGCCAGGGGGTAGCGCCGTCTATCAGCGCGGCTTCTTCCAGCTCGCGCGGCAACGAGATAAAGTTCTGGCGCATCAGGAATATGGCGAAGGCGTCGAACATGCCGGGCAGGATCAGCGCGTAGTAGGTGTCGATCCAGCCCAAACGGCTCATGATGATGAAGAGCGGAATTATGAGCACGTGGGCCGGTATCATCAGCGTGATCAGGGAGAGCAGGAACATGGCGTCCTTGCCCTTCCAGCTAAAGCGGGCGAAGGCGTAACCCGCCATGGCGCCGCTCGTTAGGTTGAGGAAGGTCAGGCCGGTCGCCAGCAAAAGCGAGTTGAGGTACCAGCGAGCGAAGGGCACCGAGGTGAGCACGTGGCGGTAATTCTCCCAGTGTAGGGTGTGCGGCCACAACTGAATGGGCAGGTCAAAGAGGGTGCCGGGCTCTTTGAAGCTGGTGGAAATCATCCACAGAAAAGGCACCAGCATGGTCAGCCCGCCGGTCAACAAAACGATGAAGATCACGGTGTCAACGAGTCGTTGTTTGTATTTACGCATATCGGCCTCCAAGGCTGAAGCCGCCCCCTGCGGGCGTCATGCCTCCTCCCAAACCCAGCGCTTGCGCAACTGCCACTGAATCACCGTGAGCACGAAGAGGAAGGCGAAGAGCAGCCAAGCTATGGCGGAAGCGTAACCCATGTCGGGCGGGAAGATGCCAAAGGCCTTTTGATAAAGGTAGAAAAGCAGCACGTTGGTGGCGTCCAGCGGCCCGCCGCCGGTCATGACGTAGATGAGGCCGAAAACCTGGAAGCCGCCTATCAGCGCCAGCAAAGTATTGAGGAAAACAGTGGGTGAGAGCAGCGGCATGGTCACGTGCCAAAACTGCTGCCAGGGGCCGGCGCCGTCCAGCGAGGCCACCTCGTAATAGGTTTTGTCGATGTTCTGCAGGCCCGCCAGGAAAATCAGCATGCGAAAACCAATGCCGGCCCAGACCGCCGCCAAGATAATACCGGGCATGGCCCAGTGCTCGTCGGAAAGCCAGCCAGGCCCCTTGCTGGCCAGCCAGACTACGGCCTCGGGGGCTTTGAGGTGCGCGAGCGCAAACCCTTGGGCGAAGACGCGACCCAGCCAGTGCAAGAACATGTTCACCGGCCCCACGTAGGGGTTGAGCACCCAGCGCCACAGCAAGCCGACGGCCACTACGCTGGTAATCGTAGGCAGGAGGTAGAGGGTGCGGATAATCTTGACGCCGGGGAAGTCGCGGTTGAGGCCGAGGGCTATCAGCAGCGAGATGAATATCTCCAGCGGCACCGCCACCACCACGTAGTAAAGGGTGTTCCAAAAAGCTTTGTGTAAAACCGGATCCTGCCACATCTGCTGGTAGTTGCCCAGCCCCACCCAGCTGCTGACGATGGCGTGCAGGTTCAGCGCGTCAAAAACGTCCCATTTTGTGAAGGATAAAACCAGAGATATCAGTATGGGCCCGGCGTTAAACGCCAGGAAACCCACCAGACTGGGGAGTATGAAAAGCCAGGGAAGGCGACGATAACTGGACATTTCTAAAGTGGATTCCTTTGTTGTTGGAGGCTGCAGGGGCAAAAACGCCCCTGCAGCGCTACTGGTAGCTGTTACTTCTTACGCTGGGCCTGTACCTCGTCAAGAATCTTCTGCACCGCGGGAGCGGCCTTGTCGAGGGCTTCTTTGACGCTGGCTTTGCCTTCCCAGACGGGACCCAGGGCCTTGTTGATGATGTTCTGCGCCTCGTTCCAGCGCTCAAAGGTCTCGGTGGGCATTGCGGTTTTGTTGACCGTCAGGAAGTACTGCTGGTGGCGCGGCGGCGGCGGCTGGAAGAAAGCCTTGAGGATGGCGTTGGTGGCTTCGGGCTGCTTGGGGTCGAAACCGATGGCGGGGATGATGAGACCGCCCTTGGTGAATACCACGCTGCCTTCAGGGCCGGCCAGGTACTTGAGGACTTCCCAGGCGGCGTCTTTGTGACGGCTCTGATGCGACATCGCCCAGCCGGAGCCGTCGATGTCCACGATGCTGCCGGCCTTACCCTTGGGGAAGGGAACGATGTCCCAGTCGAACTTGGCTTTCTTCTTGAGGCTCGGTACGCGCCAGCGGCCGTCCACGATGAGACCGGTCTTGCCGCTCAGGAACATGCCGAAGGTGCTCTGATCGGCGGACTCGGCGGGAGTCGGGGCTACGTGGTACTTCCAGCGCAGGTCTACGTAGAACTGCAATCCCTGCACCGCCGCGGGCTGGTTGAGCAGGTACTTGCTGCGGTCGGGGCTGTACCAGCGGCCGCCGTTGGACCAGACCCAGGGCTCCCAGAAGAGGAAGTAGGTGTAAAAGCTGACGCCCCACTGAGTGCGCTTGCCGTTCTCTTCTTTGGTCAGGGCCTTGGCGTAACGCAGGAAGTCGTCCCAGGTCCAGTTGGGATCGGGGTCGGCCAGGCCGGCGGCCTTGAGCAAGTCGCGGTTGTAGTAGACGACCATGTTGGAGATGTCGCGCGGGAAGGCCATCAGCTTGCCGTTGTACTTGAAGGCGTCGAGAATGCCCTTGTAGAAGATGCTGGTGTCGTAGTTGTCCTTCTCGATGAAGGGCTCGAGCGGTTGGGCGACGCCCTTGGAAGCCAGCGCCGGGAAGGTGATGTTGTTGGTGAAGAAGAGATCCGGAGCCTTACCGGCGGCGAACATCGCGGTCAGTTTGGTCCAGTAGTCCTTGTCGGGAATGTGCATGAACTGCGCGTCGATGTTCGGATGGCTGGCGTTGAACTTTTGCAGGAGACCCTTGTACATGGCGATCTCCGACTCGCCGCCCCAGCCGGCGACCACGACTTTGGTCTTGGCGAAGCCGAGACTCATGCTGATGACTAGTGTTAGTGCTGCCAGTTTGATAAACCATTTCCTCATGTGTTACCTCCCCTTCCCCGATCCAATGGGAAATCTACCCACGGGTACGGGCAATCTGCCCGTCGGAGTATACACCCCGGCGAGCGCTTCCAACGCGGCGCGCACCTGCGCTGCGCGGTAGCCATAAGTAGTCAGGTACCCCGCCGGTGCGGGGTCCAGGTAGGTATAGTCGTCGGGGTTACCGAGGGCGACCACGTAAACGGGTTTACCCAGCTTGGCCAGGGCCTCGTAGAGCCAGACCTGCTCTTCGGGCAACCGTCCCAGCCAGTGGTACGTTCCCAAGACTATTCTGTCGAACTTCTTGGCGCGGGATACGGCCGCGCTGATGTCGTCTCCATCGGGCACTTGTTTGATTTCCAGGTAATGCGAACCGGGCAGATACTTAGGGGCCAGCTCCGCCATGCTGGGCTCGTCGCCCCACGTCTTGGATATCTTTGGGGCTATCACCAGCGTGCCCGGGCCCGCCAGCGGCAGCTCGCCGCAAAGCCAGGTAACGGCGGCTCTGGCGGCCTTGAGGTTGAGCGCCTGCAGCGCCTGCCAGTCGGGAGCCGGCGCGGGCGGCTTGGTCTCGGCCACCGCTTTTTGCAGGCGCGCGGCGCTGGCGGCGGCGCGCTCTGCGCTAATGCGCCCGCTCTTCAGGGCCTCGTCGAGAGCGCGGTAAACCTCGTCGGCCGTCGAACCGCCGCGCCCCACCAACACCAGGTCGGCGCCGGCGCTGACGGCGCGCACTGCGGCCTCGCCGGCGCCCCAGCGCGCCGATATGGCCTTCATGCCCATATCGTCGGTAATTATCAGGTTCTGATATCCCATCTGCTTTCGCAGCAGGCCGGTCAGTATCTTTTTTGAGAGGGTCGCCGGGTATTTGTCGTCTAGAGCTGGATAAATTATGTGGGCGGTCATTATCAGCGGTACACCCGCCTCGACGGCTGCGCGGAAGGGGACCAGCTCTACTTTGTTTATCGCGCTCAGCGGTTTGTTGACTATCGGCAGGCCGCTGTGCGAGTCGGTCTGGGTGTCGCCGTGGCCGGGAAAGTGCTTGGCCGTCCAAAGGACGCCGGCGTCTTCTAGGCCGCGGGCGAACTGCAAGCCGTACTCGATAACGAGTTGCGGGTCGGCGCCAAAGCTGCGTATGCCGATGATGGGGTTCTTGGGGTTTATATTGACGTCCAGCACCGGCGCTAGGTCCACGCTCGCCCCCAGGTAGGCCACCTCCTGGCCTATGGCGCGGCCCACCTTTCTAACGAGTTCGGCGTCGCGCGAGGCGGCCAGCGCCATCGCCCCGGGAAAGCGGGGCACCCCCGCAGCGCGGAAGGAGTAAAAGGGACCGCCCTCCTGGTCTATGAGCACCAGCAACGAGGGGTAGCGCCGCCGCAGGGTGCGCACCATGGCGGTCGGGTCGTCGCGCAGGTTGGAAGGAAAGAGAATTACTCCGGCGGGGTGGTACTTTTCTATCAGCTGGACAGGCGGCTGGCTGCCGCGGAAAGAGAGCACCATAAACCGCCCCGCGCCGGAAGCGAAGGCTACGCTAGTTATTAAAATAGCCAGGAATAAGAGGCGCTTCATCCAATGACCTCCCGCAGGTTACCGCCGTTCTCGCTGAGAAGGCTGCGAGCCCGATTAAGGTCGTAACCCTTGCATAGCAGCACCGCCAGGCGCACGTCGCCTTGCGCCCGGCGCAAGGCGCGACGGGCCTCTTCATGAGGAACCCCGGCTATTTCGCTGACCATCGCCACGCCGCGCTTGACCAGCTTGTCGTTGCTGGTTTGCACGCCCACCATTAGGTTGGAGTAGACGCGCCCCAAACGGATCATCAGCAGCGTCGAGAAGAGGTTGAGAGCCACCTTTTGAGCGGTGCCGGCCGCCAAGCGGGTGGAGCCGGCGATTACCTCGGGACCGCTCTCCAGCAACACGGGCACCTCGGCCCTTTGCAACAGCGGGGTGGAGCGGTTATTGGCGACGCCCACGGTAAGCGCTCCGCGCCGGCGGGATTCTTCTACGGCGCTAACGGTGAAGCGGGTAGTTCCGCTGGCGGCCACCCCCACCACGACGTCGGCGGGGCCGACTGCGGCCCGCTCTACCAAAGAGGCTCCTTCTTGCGCTTCGTCTTCGGCCGACTCCGCCGAGCGCACCAGCGCCTGCTCGCCGCCCGCCAGCAAGTAAACTATGCGCTCTTGCGGCCAGCCGAAAGTGGGCACCAGCTCGACGGCGTCCAGCACCGCCAGCCGCCCCGAGGTACCCGCGCCGGCGTAGACCAAGCGGCCAGAGCCCTCGCGCAGGCGGGAGGCCGCCAGTGTGGCGGCCCGCTCGATAGCGGGCAGGGAGGCGTTGACCGCGGCCAGCGCCATGAACTGACGCTCCAGCAGCGCCTGCAATATCTCTTCGTCCGGCCAGGTGTCTAGTCCGCGATAGCGGACGGCTCTTTCTTCGGTGTTCACTGGGGCCTCCAACTCGCGGCGATGGCGTTGGCGACGCTGCGACGCAGTTCGGGAATGGGGTTCTTGCCATGACGGCTGGGGTGGACGCGATTGGTGAGCAACGCCCAAGCGTAGCCTCTCTCGGGGTCTACCCAGACGCCCGTTCCGGTAAAACCGGTGTGACCGTAGCTGCCGGCAGAAGTCAGCCCGCCGCCAGACCAGCCGTGGTGGCGGCGCACCCAACCCAGCAGACGTTCGGGGCTCTGCGGCTCCAGCACCGCGGCGTGGGAAGCCGGCGCAAGCTCGGTCTCGTTCAACCAGGCCAGAGCCCTGTCGAGCACGCCCTCGAGCGTCCCAAAAAGGCCCGCGTGGCCGGCCACGCCGCCCAGGGCGAAGGCGTTGCAGTCGTGCACCTCGCCCACCAGCACGCGCCCGCGCCAAGGGCAGTTTTCGGTGGCCACGCTCAGCTTTGCGTCTGGCGCAAAGCTCAAGCCCGCCGGCAGCTCAAAGCGCGAGAGCGGGCGGTCGCGCAGGCGCTCGAGCACCATCCCCAACAGCATGAAACCTATATCGGAATAGACCGGTTCTCCCAGCCGCCAGCGCTGCTGCAGCAGGCGCGCTTTCAGCGTGGCCGCGTCCGCGCCCCAGGTATATATCGGCTCCCAGGCGGGCAGGCCCGACTGATGGGAGAGGAGCTGTCGCAGGGTCAACCGCGGCAGAGGGGAGTCTTGCAGCCAAGAAGCCTCCGGCAAAAAGCGCCGCAAGGGGTCTTCCAGGTCGGCCAGCCCCTCTTCCAAGAGGCGCATGACCTGCGGCAAAGTAAAGAGCACTTTGGTGAGGCTCGCCAGGTCGAAGTAGTAATTGGCCTTTAGTGGTCTGCTTTCGGGGAAGACCTGAGCATCACCGCTGTAAAAGGTGAATTTTTCACCCGCGCGGTTGACTATTCCCAAAGCCGCCCCAGGCAGGCCGCCGTCTATGGCGCTTTGCACCAACGATGCCGCGACTGCGCCCATCTTTGCGGGGGTGGCGCTGCCAGAAGCCTTGCTCATCTTGGGGGAAGTATACCGCGAATGGGGCGCCTCGGCAAGACAAATGGTACGGTAATGGTATAGTAAACGTTGATGGCACACAGCGACTACCCCCACGGACCTTGGCGGCGCCTCAAGCTGGATGGCGAGGGTAGAGCGCCGCTCTATCAACAGTTACGGGAACAGGTTTTGCGGATGATTCGCTCAGGGCAGCTCGAGCCCGGCGGCGCCTTGCCGGCCGAGCGCACGCTTGCGGAAATGCTGGACATATCCCGCCTGACCGTGCGCAAGGCCTTCGACAGCCTGGTGGCCGAGGGCGTCTTACTGAGGAGGCAGGGCTCGGGCACCTTCGTGGCCAAGCGTTTCGAGCAGCCGCTCTCTTTCCTGAGCGGCTTCAGCCAAGACATGCGGGCGCGCGGCATGGAGCCCGGCTCGCGGCAGGTACGGCGCAGCATGGGCAAGGCGACCCCCGAAGAGGCAATGGCCCTCTCGCTGTCTCCCGGGGCGCTGGTGGCGCGCATCTGCCGCGTACGCACCGCCGACGACTTACCGATGGCCATAGAGTGCGCCGTCCTCCCCGCCGAGTTCGTCCCCGACGTCGAGGCTATAGGCGACTCCCTATACCAGTACCTCAAATCGCACGGTTTTACCCCGGTGCGCGCCCTGCAACGGCTCAGGGCCATTCCCGCCCCCCATGAAGAAGCGCGCCAGCTGGGTCTGGCGCCCGGCGAACCGGTCCTCTTCATACAGCGCGTCAGCTTTCTACCCGGAGGAACGCCGCTGGAGTTTACCCGCAGCCACTACCGCGGCGACCGTTACGACTTCGTAGCCGAGTTGCGGGCCGAGACGTGAAGGTCCTCGGCCTGATGAGCGGCACCAGCGCCGACGGCGTCGACCTGGTGCTGGCCGAGCTGGACGGGCGGCCGCCGACGCTGACCAGCCGGGTATTAGAACACCGCTACCGGCCATTCCCTGAGGGCTTGGCGACACGGGTACGGCTGGCGCAGCAAAACCGCGAGGGCGCCCCTCGCCAGCTGGGAATGCTGCACGCCGACCTGGGCCGATTTTTCGCCGAGTCGGCCGCTCCTTTTAGGGGGCGCGCGGAGCTGGCCGCGCTGGCGGGGCAGACCGTCTGGCACGAACCGCCCTACTTAACCTGGCAACTGGGTGAACCCAGCTGGCTGGCCGAGGCCCTCGGCGTCGCGGTGGTTCACGACTTCCGTCCCGCCGACCTGGCGGCCGGCGGGCAGGGCGCACCGCTGGTGCCATACCCCGACCTGCTGGTCTACGGCGAAGAAGGCGTACGTCGCAGCATCCACAACATCGGAGGCATTTCCAACCTGAGCTACCTGCCCGGCCGCGATCCCGCCGGAGTGGTGGCTTTCGACACCGGCCCCGGCAACTGCCTGATCGACGAGGCGGCGGCGCTGCTCGGCGAGGAGTACGACCCCGAAGGCAGCATAGCCGCCAGTGGTACGGTAGACGAAGCGCTGCTAGAAACCTGGTCAAATCACGCCTACCTGCGCCAAGCGCCGCCCAAGTCTACCGGGCGCGAGGTCTGGCGGCTCGACCGCCTGGCGTTTGTAGAGCGTCTCAAAGGAGCCGACCTGCTGGCGACGGTTACCGCCTTCACCGCGCGCACCATCGTGGACGCTTATCGCAATTTCGTGTTGCCGCTGGGCCTCGACGAAGTCTGGGTGGCTGGCGGCGGCGCCAAAAACAAAACCCTGATGTCCAAAATTCGCGCGGGCCTGCCGTTGCCGGTGCTAACCTTTGACGAGGCGGGGCGCGACCCAATGGTGCGCGAGGCCCTGGCCTTCGCCGTACTCGGCTACCTGCGCTACCTGGAATTGCCCAATGTTTTACCGCAGACCACCGGAGCCGCCCGCGCGGCGCTGGCGGGGAGGGTCTCTTTGCCAGCGGTGTGATGCAAACGGCCGCTCGCCCCGTGGGCGCACCCCAAAAAGAGAGCAAAAGCGGTGTGTGGCCTGTAACGCGTGGTACGTGGTACGTGGTATGTGGTACGTGGTATGTGGTGCGTGGTGCGTGGTGCGTAGTTTTGTTTGGTGGCGGCTAGCTAACGTCTCGTTCATGCACGGTGATACCAACAAGCCCTCCCCTAGGGGAGGGCTTGGGAGGGGGTTGTGGGCGCCGCTCAGATCCCCAGGACCGCTTTCCGCGTCAGGGTAAACCTACCCGCTGCCTCATGCTCCCTATCTTCGAGCACAACCCCCCTCCGCCCTGCGGCCGCCTCCCCCGAGGGGGAGGCAGAAAATCGGCGCGAAGGAAAAAGAAGCCTGCGGCTCGCAGCCGATAGGCGGTCTTATACCACCGGCCACGGGCTGCGAGCTACCAGCCGAGCTTCTCTTCCACCGCCCGTACCTTGGTCTGGAGCCGGCCCATGGGGCCGCTGCGCACGTCAAACTTGGCGGTGGCGTAGACGCGGTGGCAGTCGTCCGCCAGCACCGCATAGGCCCGGTTCAAGAGCTCCGTCGCCTCGGCCATGGTTTCGGTCTCGACGATCGTGCCCATCGCGGTGAGCTGGTAGGGATGGCCGCTTTGTTTGATGATGTGAATGACCCGAGCAACGTAAGCGCTCACACTCTCGCCCTTGTCTGTGGGGAATACGGCGAACTCCATGAGAACAGACATACCCTCCTCCTAGTCTTCAAAAAGCGAGTCGAAGGCGCTCTTGGCCCCTTTGGGGGTGGCGCGGCGGTAGAGCTCGCCCTTTTGCTCGAGTCTGCCCTCGGCCAAAAGCGCCGCCAGCGCCTTTTGCAGCTCCAGCCGCGAGAGCTCCTCCCCCGCCTCGTCGAGCCAGCGGACGATCTCGCGCTCCCCCGCCCAGCCCAGCTTTTCGACTGCAAGAAGCACCCAGCCCTTGGCGTCCATGGCTCAAGTTTAGCCCAACCATCTGTTAACTCAACTACAACCCCGCAGACCGTTCCCCTATCGAGGGCATATGCCCCAGGTATGGTATATTTCTAGCTATGGCATACTTAGCCAAGATCTCTATCATGCAACTCTCGACGTCGGTTAGTCACAACACATGAACCCGGCCATGTCAAATCTACGATCAGCCATCTCTTTCCCACGCTCTCTCGAGTACAACCCCGCCCTCGACGGAATCCGTGGCATCGCCGTGGCCCTCGTTGTCCTTTTTCACTACCTCCCGAACCTCTTCCCTTTTGGTTACGTTGGGGTCGACTTGTTTTTTGTCCTCTCGGGCTACCTCATAACTCAAGTCATCCTAAAAAAACTCGAACAGGGGCGCTTTTCTTTTGCGGAATTCTACCGCAACCGCGCAAGACGGCTCTTTCCTGCGCTTTCAATTTTGCTACTCGCCACCTTGGGCATTGGCTACCTTTTTCTTTTTCCGCAGGAATATGCTCAGCTCGGGCTACACACCAACAGCAGCGCCTGGTACTATCAAAACTTCCGCCTAATGCACGAGATCGGCTACTGGGACGCCGCAGCATTGACCAAGCCGCTGCTGCACCTGTGGTCACTGGCCATAGAGGAACAATTTTACCTGGTTTGGCCCACTCTCCTTATCCTCTTTACACTAGCTGAAGGGCGCGGCTGGCTAAAGCCGCCCCGCGCAACTGCGGTGATGCTGGCGCTGTTTTTTATAGCTGCCGAGCTACTCGCCACGCGCGATTCGCAAGCGGCCTTCTACCACACCTTGGCACGGGTATGGGAACCTTTGTTTGGCGCAACTCTAGCTCTTTTTTTAGGCGCCTGGCTTGAACGCCTGCCACGCTTCATCTCGTGGTTTGCTTTCGCAGTCATTATTTTTTATGCCCCGCTCGTTCTAAACGTCGGTTACTACGATCCAGTGCGGATCGGGGGTTTTCTATTTCTCGCCAGCGTTTGGTTTATCCCGCTCTCACACGACCGTAATCGCTGGTTAGGCCATCCTGTACTGGTCTGGCTAGGGCTCACGTCTTATTCGCTCTATTTATGGCATTTCCTGATCCTGAGCTTTCTATTTATATTTGGCTATGAAGCTTATAATTTAGTCGGACTCCTCGCCTCGCTACTCCTAGCCTGGGCAAGCTTTATCTTTATCGAGGCGCCTGCCAGGAGGAAGAAGAGCTACGGGTTTGCGCTTGTTTTAACTACACTTCTCGCTTTTATAGGGGGAATAGGATACTCCATATACTCTCTCGGTGGGTTGCCCCAACGCCCAGTGGCGAAAGCCTACAAAATCCAGAGCTCTCAGCTCATCCGAGAACCCAAGACTAACGAGGATTGCTTGAAGCTATCCTCATCGATTCTAGATAAACCACCCGCTTTTGACTACTGTAAGGCTAGCACGGACAATCCCCAAGGGATTACATACGCCGTGGTGGGCGACTCCCACGCGGAGGTGCTTTACAACGGTATTCGCGAGGTGATGGATAAAAAGAACATTCAAGGCGCCCTTTTCTCGAACAGCGGTAAACCTGCTTATCTAGGCGGCTACCGGGGAAGGAAGCCAAGTGACGTACAGGCCTCCAAACTAAAAATAGACCAAATCTATCGCGTTCTGGAGAAGCTAGACAACCTCAGTCTGGTGCTCCTAACGACGCGCATGGCGCTCTATGCTACAGAAGAAGGGTTTGGCGAATCCGAGCGGAGCTTCACCCAAAACCCCACCCACTACGCCAGCTATTTCAAGGGAAGCAAAGATTACAACCCAGAAAAGCTATTTCTCCAGTACCTTGACCGCACCCTCACATACTTTGAGCGGCGCGGGCTGAACGTAATTCTGGTGCTAGAAAATCCTGAGCTTGGATTTCCGCCTAGCTCCTGCCTGCAACGGGCGTTTCTGCCATTGCCTCGGCGCTGCCTGATACCCCGCTCGCGGGTAGACGCTCGTCTGGGAGACATAAAGCAAAAGGTCAGGGAAGTAGCTAAGCGCTTCTCCAACGTTAAAGTGGTAGACTTGGAAGATTTCTTTTGCGATAACCAAAGATGCTACGTTGTGCGTAACGGCACGATGCTATACGCTGACGACGACCACATGAGTCTTACCGCGAGTCGTGAGGTTGCGCGGTGGCTCGAGCCTTTATTATTACAAGAATTGGATAGATAACCAATAGCCCAAATGCTAAGCGTACCGCTCGCTCTGCAGCCGCCACAGCTCGGCGTACTCGCCGCCGCGGGCCAGCAGCTCGCCGTGCGCGCCCGCTTCGACCAGGCGACCCGCCTTGAGCACGAAGATGCGGTCCGCCCGCCGCACCGAGGCCAGCCGGTGGCTGACCAGCAGGGCGGTGCGGCCCCGGGCCAGCTCGGCGAAGCGCGCGAAGAGCGCCGCCTCGCTGCGCGGGTCGAGGGCGGCGCTGGGCTCGTCGAAGACGAGCAGGTCGGCCCGCCGGTAGAAGGCCCGGGCCAGGGCCACCTTCTGCCACTCGCCGCCCGAGAGCTCGGTACCGCCGAACTCCTTGGAAAGCAGGGTGGCCGCCCCCTCGGGCAGCCGCCGCAGCAGGTTCCCGGCGCCCGCCCGCTCCAGGGCCGCTTGCACGCTCCTGCGCGCGCCCAACTCGCCCAGGCGCACGTTTTCTTCGAGCGTCAGCGCGTAACGCCCGAAGTTCTGAAACACACCGGAGATGCGCCGCCGCCAGGCGGCCAGGTCGAGCTCGCGCAGGTCCACACCGTCCACCAGGATGCGCCCTTCCGTGGGGTCGTAAAACCGCAGCAGCAGCTTGACCAGCGTCGTCTTGCCCGCGCCGTTCTCGCCCACCAGCGCCGCGCTGCGGGCCGGTTCGAGCCGCAGCGAAACGCGCTCGAGCGCGGGGCGGCCGTCGGGGTAGCGAAACGACACCTCCTCGAAGACCACCTCCGGCGCCCGCGGCTTCAGGCGCACCCCGCCGCCGACGATGCGCGGCCGGGCGGCCAGGAAGCGCTGCAGCTCGTCCATGTAGCACAGCGAGCGCTCCAGCATCCCCAACGCGTCCACCAAGAGCGCCAGCTCGCCCTGGAGCCGGTGCAGGGCGGCGGTCACCTCGACCACGCCGCCCACCCCCACGCCGCGGCGCAGCACGCTCCAGAAGGTCCAGCCCAGCCCCAGGGCGCTGGGCAGGAAGTAGCCCCCGGCCACGGCCACCTCGCGCCGCCGCACCGCCCGGCTGCGTGCGTGCAGCACGCGAAAGTTGCGCTCGTAAAAGCCTAACCAGTAGCCGCCGCTGCCCAAAAGCCGCGTTTCGGCCGCCAGTTCGGGGCTGAGCGCCACCCCGGTGGCGTAGTCCATGCGCCGCGCCTCGGGGCTGGTGCCTACGACCGTATCCCAGACGAGCCGTTGCAGCCGCACACCGGCGAGCGCGTAGGGGAGCGTCGAGAGCAGGAGCGCCAGCGGAAAGACCCAGCCCCAGCGCGCCACCAGCAGGAGCAGCGGTACGGCCGACATGCCCGCCTGCAGCACCTGCCCCAGGAAGATAGAGAGGTTCATGGGCGCGTAGCTGGCCTCGCGTCTGAGCCGCTGCACCATCTCGTAAAACGCCGCGTCCTCGAAGGGCTCGAGACCCGCGAAGCGGTCCATCTTTTCCATCAGTACGCGGTTGACCCGCGCGGTCAGCCGCTCGTTGAGGTTGCCTTCCACCATGCCCGACAAAGGGGTCAGCAGCCGCTCGACGAGCAACACCGTCAGCCAGACCCCGCCCCAGCGGGCCAGCGCCGCGCCGTCGCCCGCGGCAGCGGCGGCGGCCAGCCGCCCTACCGCCAGCACCACGCCCGCGGGCACCAGCGCGCGCACGAGGAGCAGGCCCCAAAACGCCGCCGCCAGCGCCGGGGCGCTGCGGACGATGAAACCCAGAGCAAAACCTGTGCGCCGTAAACGAAAACGCATCGCGCCTCCTTTCGAATCGGAAAAACCAAACCGATACCCCGCGCTCCAACGGGAGCGCTACCGGCGGAAAGGAGGCGCTTACAGCATCATCTTGCTTGCAGTCTAATAAGTCTGGCCCGCAAGGTCAACGGCGATCAGCCCATAGCCTTTCGATAGGCTGACGTTGATACGGCCGGTGGCGACATTCCGCAGCCCGCGCCCGCTGCCCAGCGGCAGCTCGGCGTTCTCCAGCTCCCAGCGGCCGCCGCGGATGGAGAGGCCCTGCAAGTCCGCAAGCGGCACCACGCTGAAGGGCGTGCCCGGCTCCAGGTCCAGCTCGAGCCCCGGCGGCACCAGCGCAAAGGCCCAGGTGGGCCCGCTGGAAAGCGCCACCCGCACGCCGGTGCGGGCCACGGCCACGGCCAGCATCAGGTTGCCCAGCTCGTGGTCCAGCTCGCCGCCCAGGCCGCCGGCGAAAAGTAGGCTCTCAGGCGCGGCTTTCAGCGCCGCCTGCGCCGCCAGCTCGGCGTCGGTGGCGTCTTTGTCCCGCGGGTACTCCATCCGCGGCAGGTGGGCCCAGCGGGTCAGGTCTTCCAGGTTCACCGAGTCGAAGTCGCCCACCCACAGCGCCGGCTCCACCCCCAGCGCTGCGGCGTGGCGCACCCCGCCGTCGGCGGCGACGACCAGCCGCGCCCTGCCGGCCGCTTCGATTAGCTGGGGCGTGGCCTCGAGCGGCCCGCCCAGCAGCACCAGCACGTCGGGTATAAAGTTCATTGCCCCACCTCCACCGTTCGCCCGGGGTCGATGGCAAGCCGCAGCGCGGCGCCTTCGGCCGGGGCCCCGGCCGCCGACCCCTCCCAGTAGAGCCGCACCCCGCGCGCCTCCAGCCAGAGGCCGACCCGCGGGCCGTAAAAGAGGCGCTCGACCACCCGGCCCTCGAGCGGGCCCGCGCCCAGGCGCAGCGCCCCGGGCAGCAGCACCCGCGGTCCGCCGCCGGTCAGGCCCAGGGCTGCGGCCTCCTCGGGCGCGAGCACGTTCTTGTGCCCCAAGAACCGCGCCGTCCAGACGTCGGCCGGCCGCTCGAAGACCGCTTCGGGCGCACCCTGCTGCACCAGCCGCCCGTTCTTGACGATGGCCACCCGCTCGGCGGTCACGAAGGCCTCGGTCTGGTCGTGGGTCACGAAGACGGCGGTCACCTCCTCGCCGGCGAGCACCCTGCGCAGCTCGAGCAAAAGCCTTTCGCGCAGCCGCAGGTCGAGCGCCCCCAGCGGCTCGTCGAGCAGCAGCACCCCGGGCTCCGGCGCCAGCGCCCGCGCCAGCGCCACCCGCTGCCGCTCGCCGCCGGAGAGCTGCTCCGGCTTTTTGTGGGCGTGGGCCTCGAGGCCCATCTGCTCGAGCAGTTCGCCCACCCGCCGGCGGATGCGCGCCCGCTCCCAGCCGCGCTCTTCGAGGCCGAAGGCGACGTTTTTCTCGACCGTCAGGTGGGGAAAAAGGGCGTAGTCCTGGAAGACGAAGCCCACCCCGCGCCGCTCCGGGGGCAGGTCGGTGACGTCGCGCCCGCCCAGGAAGACCCGCCCGGCGCTGGGCCGCTCCAGCCCGGCGGCCACCCGCAGCGCGCTCGACTTGCCCGAGCCGCTGGGGCCCAGCAGGGCCAGCGTCTCGCCCCGGGCCACCTCCAGGTCAAGCGTCAGCTCGAAGCCCGGATAGCGCACCACCACGTTCCGCCACGCCAGCACCTAGCCCACCTCCCCGCCGCGGCCCAGGCCCCAGAAGACCCCGGCGGCCAAAAGCCCCAGCAGCACCGAAAGCGCCATGGCTTCCTGGTAGTTAAGGGTACCCGGCTTGCCCAGCCGCTCGTAGATGGCCACGGTCAGGGTGGCCCACTCGGGCCGCGCCAGCACCAGCGTGGCCCCGAACTCGCCGATCGTCACCGCCGCCGCCAGCGCCGCCGCCGCGCCCAGCGCGGGGCGCAATAGCGGCAGCTCCACGCGCGCCAGCACCCGCCAGGGCCCCGCCCCCAGGGTGCGGGCCGCCTCGGCCAGGTTCGCCGGCAGCCGGCGCATCGCCGCCAGCACGGTGCGGGCGAAGAGCGGGTAGGCGAGCAGGGCGTAGGCCGTTACCAAAAGCAGCAACGAGGCCCTGAGCCCCGGATAGGCCAGCAGGTAGCCCACGGCCAGGCTGACCGGGCTGACCAGCAACGGCAGGAAGCCCAGCAGGTCGAGGCCGCGCACGCCCTTCCAGACGCCGTAGGCGTAGGCGAAGCCGAGCGGCGCGGTGACGAGGAGCGCCAGCAGCGAAAAGCGCAGGGTGTTGTACGTGGCCAGGCCGGCGCTGGGGGCGAAGTAGCTGGCCTGCGGCCGGGCCAGCGCCGCCCAGCCGGCCAGGCTGAACCCCTCGGGGCCCCAGAAGCTCCTCAGCACCAGCGCCCCCAGCGGCGCGTAGAGCAGCGTAAAAAAGCCGGCTACCAGCAGCAGCGCCGCCCAGCCGCGCACCCCGCCCAGCCGCGGCGGCGGGGCGGGGGCGCCCGTACGCACCGCCAGGCGTTTCTGGGCGTAGAGGTAGCCCAGGCTGACCAGCACCAGCACCGCGGTCTGCACCAGGATCAGCGCCGCCGCCTCGCCGAAGGCCAGCCGCTCGAGCAGCGCCCGGTAGACGGCCACCTCGAGCGTCGCGTAGCGCGGTCCGCCCAGGATGAGCGGCAGGCCGAAGCTCGAGAAGCTGTAGACGAAGGTGAGCCCCGCTCCGGCGGCCAGCGCCCCGGCCGCAAGCGGCAGCTCGACCCGCCAGAAGCTGCGCCAGGAGCCGGCCCCCAGGGTGCGGGCCGCCTCGACGAGCCGGCCGCTGCCGCCCAGCACCCCCAGCACCAGCCGCAGCGTCATCCCCAGGTTGTAGAGCAGGCTGCCCCAGAAGAGGATCCAGGGCGTCCCGCTCAGGTCGAGGCCCAACAGCCCGCGCGGCCCCGCCCAGGCCAGCATGCCGGTGGCCACCACCAGCGTCGGCAGCACGAAGGGGACCATGGAGAGCGCCACCAGCGCGTCGCGGCCGGGGAAGCGGTAGCGCAGCAGGTAGACGAGCGGAACGGCGAAGAGGACGACGAGCAGGCTCGAGCCCGCCCCGAAGGCCAGGCTCCAGCCGAGCCGGCCGCGCAGGTAGGGGTCGGTTAGCACCGCGCTCAGGCCGTACCCAACCCCGCGGCCGATGACCAAGCCCAAAGGCCATAACAGCGCCAGGGCCAGAAAGGCCAGGACGAGGAGGGCGGCGAGGCGGGAGGGAAGGTTCATGAACACCGGGGTGTTGGGGGTAGGGTGTGGGGGGTAGGAAAAGCAAAACGTACGGTCAACAACCGGCCCGATGCGGATGGGGAGTCAGCCCCGTCGCTGCACGGCATCACATCCCACCTCCCACCTCCTACCTCCTGTTCTTCACCACCTCTTCCGCGCTCTGGCCGCGGACGACGACCGCTTCCCATTCGGCGATCCAGCGCTCGCGGTTCTTGGCGATCGCCTCGGGGGAAAGCTCGGCGGGCTCGAGCGGCCGCTCGGCGAACTTGAAGACGTCCGGGAGGGCCGCGTCACGGCGCACCGGCCAGACCCACATGTTCAGTGGAATGTCCTCCTGCACCGGCCTTGAGAGCAACCAGTCGATGAACTTCTCGGCGGCGGCGCGGTGGCGGGTGCCCTTCAGGATGCCCGCGAACTCGACCTGCAAGAAGCTCGCCCCCGGCCAGAGCAGGTTGCCGGTGGGCGGCTCGCGGTAGGCTCCTTCCGAGAAGTAGACCTCGGCCGCCGGGCTGGTGGTGTAGCTGACCACCAGCGGGCGGTCCCCGCCGTAACGGCTGAAGTGGGCAAAGTAGGCCTCGCTCCAGCCCGGGGCGACCTTGACGCCGCCCTCGCGCAGCGCCTCCCAGAACTTCAGGTAGCCGTCCTCGCCCAGCGAGGCCACCGTGGCCAGCAGGAAGGCCAGCCCCGGCGAGCTGGTGGCCGGGTTTTCGACGACCAGCAGCCGGGCGTACTCGGGCCGGGCCAGGTCGCTCCAGCCCTGCGGCAGCGCCTTTTCCTTGAAGTAGTCCTTGTCGTAGTTGAGGGCCACGTAGCCGTAGTCCACCGGCAGCGCCGTCAGCGTGGGGTCGAGCAGGAAGCGGCTTTGCACGGCGGCGATCTGGGGCGTCGAGTAGCGTTCCAGAATCCCCGCTTCGAGCGCGCGCGAGAGGAAGGTGTTGTCGATGCCGTAGATCACGTCGGCGATCGGCGCGCCCTTGCTGAGGATCGCCTTGTTGAGCGTCGCCCCGGCGTCGCCGCCCTCGACGAAGCGCAGCTTGATGCCGGTCTGCTGCTCGAAGCTCGCGATCACCTCTTTGGAGAGCGCGAAGCTCGAGTGCGT
>JALSMT010000073.1 GCA_026987375.1 Thermaceae bacterium
GCTTTTGAAAGGGGGTGAAAGAAAAATATCGACGGGCAGCGCAGGGAGTGCGTGTAGCACGCACTTTACGAGGTGGTGGACCCCGCAAAGGGGATAACCGGCAGGCCGCCGGGAAAGATCGAACGGTTCCGCGGATGCCACCAGGGCCGGCCCGGCCCTCCCGTTTATAGAAGCCGCAGGGGAAAGCCCAGACCGCGAGGCTGGGACAACCCGAGGCGGGGCGAGTGCAAAAATCTAGCCGACTACGCGTAAGGACAAAAAGGGAAAATCATCACGTGAAGATATTCGCAGCTGCTGCTGGGTAAGGAGGGCGTATGTGCGGCATAGTAGGTTACGTTGGTTTTAGAGATGCTACAGACGTGTTAATAGACGGGCTTAGGCGTCTTGAGTATCGGGGCTACGACTCGGCCGGCGTGGCCGTGAAGACGAACGGCGAACTGGAAGTGCGCAAGAAGGCGGGCAAGCTGGCGCGGCTGGTGGAGGTGCTGGAGGAAGAGCCCCTTTCGGGCCACCTGGGCGTGGGCCACACCCGCTGGGCCACCCACGGCCCGCCCACCGACGCCAACGCCCACCCCCACCCTGTCGAGGACGGCTCGCTGGTGGTCATCCACAACGGCATCATCGAGAACTACCTGCCCCTCAAGGAGCGGCTGCTCTCAGGGGGGCACGTCTTCAGGAGCGACACCGACAGCGAGGTGCTGGCTCACCTGATCGAAAGCCACTACAGCGGCGACCTGGAGGCGGCGGTGCGCGCCGCGCTCGCCGAGGCCGAGGGGGCCTATGCCCTGGTGGTGGCCCACAAGGACCACGACGAGCTGGTGGTGGCGCGTACCGTCAGCCCGCTGGTGATCGGCCTGGGCGAAGGGGAGAACTTCGTCGCCTCGGACGTGCCGGCGCTGCTCCCCTACACCCGCCGGGTCGTCTTCCTGCACGACGGCGACATGGCCGTGGTGAGCAAAGACGGGGTGCGGGTGATGGACCTCGCGGGCAACCCGGTGGCGCGCGAGGCCAGCGAGGTGGACTGGGACGTGGAGGCCGCCGAGAAGGGCGGCTACCCCCACTACATGCTCAAGGAAATCTACGAACAGCCCTGGGTGCTGGAGAACACCCTGGGCGGCCGCCTGCACGAGGAGGAAGCGAACGTCGGGCTGGGGCTCGACCTCGACCTTCCGCGTTTCGACCGGGTGCACCTCATCGCCTGCGGCACCGCCTTCTACGCCGGCTGGGTGGGCAAGTACCTGATCGAGGAGCTGGCGCGCCTGCCGGTGGAGGTGGAGGTGGCCAGCGAGTACCGCTACCGCAACCCGGTGGTGACAGGGCGCACGCTGGCCGTCGTGATCAGCCAGTCGGGCGAGACGATCGACACCCTCGAGGCCCTGCGCGAAGCCAAGCGCCGCGGCGCGGCCAGCCTGGGCGTGATCAACGTCAAGGGCTCCTCGATCACCCGCGAGACCGACGCCACCCTCTACATCCACGCCGGGCCCGAGATCGGGGTGGCCTCCACCAAGGCCTACGTCGCCATGCTGGCGGCGCTGGAGATGCTGGCCATCGCCCTGGGCCGGGCGCGCGGCACCCTCGACGCCGAAACGGCCCGCCGGCTCTTGGGCGAGCTGCGCAAGCTGCCGCGCCTCGTCGAGGAAACCCTGGAGCGTCGGCCGATCGTAGCCCACGTGGCCGAGAAGTACCACCAGGCCACCGACTTCTTGTTCCTGGGCCGGCACGTGCAGTCGCCCACGGCCTACGAGGGGGCCCTGAAGCTCAAGGAGATCAGCTACATTCACGCCGAGGCCTACCCGGCCGGCGAGATGAAGCACGGCCCCATCGCACTGATCGACGCGCGCCTGCCGGTGGTGGTGCTGGCTACCCAGGGACCGCTCTACGAAAAGACGCTTTCCAACATCCAGGAGGTGGCGGCCCGCGGAGGCCGGGTGATCGCGCTGGCGACCGACGGCGACGAGGGCATCCGCCGGCACGCCGAAGACGTAATCTACGTACCCGCGGTGCACCCGCTGCTGGCGCCGATCGTCAGCGTGGTGCCGCTGCAGCTGCTGGCCTACGAAACCGCGGTGCTGCTGGGCCGCGACGTGGACCAGCCGCGCAACCTGGCCAAGAGCGTGACGGTAGAATAAAGCCGGTGCTCTACACACCGGACTTCATCGAGTTTCTCCGGGTCCTGAACCGCCGGGGCGTGCGCTACCTGATCATCGGGGGGTAGCCGTGGCCTTCCACGGCTACCCCCGCGCCACCAAGGACCTGGACCTCTGGCTCGAAGCCGGCCCCGAGAACGCCGGGCGCACGCTCGATGCCATCCGCGACTTCTTTGGGGAAACCCTGGGGCTGGAGCCCGAAGACTTTCTATCGCCCGGCGTGATCCAGCTCGGCTACGCCCCGAACCTTATCGACCTGGTGCTGCTCCCGGAAAGCGACCCGGGGTTTGGGAGCGCCTACGAGCGGGCCGAGGAAACCGAGGTGGACGGCGTAGCGGTGCGGGTGGCGAGCAAAGAAGACCTGCTGGCGCTCAAGCGGGCGTTCGGACGGACCCAGGACCTCGCCGACGTGGACGCCCTGGGGGAAGAATGAAACGCATCGCCCCCGTAGCCCGCAAGCGCAGCCTCGCCGAAGCGCGTAAAGGCGAACGCGCCGAGTGGCTGCGGCTCGCTGCCGAGGATCGCTGGCGGGCGGTGGAAGAGATGCGGCTGTGGTGGTGCCGCACGCAAACCCCGCCCTGCGAGCTCGGCAGGGTGGCGCCGGTGGTGCGCAAGCGTCCGCTAAGCAAAGCCCCCTGAGCGGACCTCTACCAAGCCAGGGGGCTGACGTATCTGTATCAGGGGCGCTTCTGGTAGT